>DRMS01000139.1 GCA_011322515.1 Leucothrix mucor | reverse complement strand
TGGATATTCCTTTACAACCTCTATAAATGCTTCTCCATATCGCTCTAGTTTGCTTTCACCCACACCGCTTATAGCAAGAAAGGAGCTTTCTGATTGCGGTCGTTTGCGCGCCATCTCTATTAGTGTTTTATCACCAAAAATAACAAAGGCGGGCACATCTTGTTCTTTTGCTATGGCTAGTCTTTTTTCTCGCAGTGCTTCATAAAGTGCTTGATCAACATCACGAAGATTGGTTTCTTTATTACGCTGTTTTTGGGTTCTTTGTTCTTTCCCTGAGTATTTTCTAGCCCGTATTTTCTCTTCTCCGCGCAAGACAGGGCGTGCTTTTTCTGTTAATTCTAGGGCGCCAAAACGTTCGCTATCGATACGTATGTATCCTTGTGCTATTAATTGCCTGATTAAGCTACGCCACTGGACTTGCTTGAGGTGACTTCCCATACCCCAAACAGCTAGCTGATCATGACCGTTACGTCTGATACGATCATCTATTTTGCCAACTAAAATATCAATAATATAAACGACCCCAAACTGTTGTCCTGTACGATATACTGTGGATAAAGCTTTTTGTGCGTCAACAGATGCATCCCATGTTTCTGGTGGATTTAAGCAGTTATCACAATTACCACAAGGTTTTTCCATCTCCTCATCAAAGTATTTAAGGATGGTTTGACGGCGACATTCGGTTGATTCGCATAAGCCCAGCATTGCATCTAATTTATGTCTAATAATGCGTTTATATTCTGGACTGCCATCACCCTCATCCAGCATTTTGCCTAACATACCCAAGTCTTGTAACCCATAGCTCATCCATGCATTGGCTGGCTCACCATCCCGCCCTGCTCTACCCGTTTCTTGATAATAGGCTTCAATATTTTTTGGCAGACTTAAATGCGCGACAAAACGTACATCTGGCTTGTCAATTCCCATGCCAAAAGCAATAGTGGCAACAATAATCACACTCTCGTCACGCAAAAATTGCTCTTGATGTGCTTGCCTAATATGTGCTGGTAGCCCTGCATGATAGGCTAAAGCAGTGCGCCCTTTGGTGCATAAATATTCTGCAGTATCTTCAACTTTTTTTCTTGATAAACAATAGACTATACCTGCATCTTGAGGATGATTCTGCTCTATAAAGTTGAATAGCCGAGTACGCGCACTGGCTGCCTGAGAAATAATATAGCGAATATTCGGACGATCGAAGCTACTAACATAAGTTTGAGCGCGATATAGTGCCAGTTGGCTGATAATTTCAGTGCGTGTTCTCGCATCTGCCGTGGCGGTTAATGCAATGCGGGGGGTGTTAGGAAAGCGTTCTGGTAATACCGATAGTTGTTGATATTCTGGTCGAAAATCATGCCCCCATTGTGATACACAATGCGCTTCATCTATAGCAATCAATGAGATATAGCTATTACTTAACAAGTTAAGTGTCGCGGGCATTAATAATCTCTCTGGTGCCACATAAAGGAAATCTAATTGATTATTGCGTAAAGCATTTTGCACATGCTGCGCCTCCTCATAAGACTGGGTGGAATTTAAAAAAGCAGCTCTAAGCCCTAATTGGCGTAGCGCATTGACTTGATCTTGCATTAGCGCAATTAAGGGAGAGACTATAATTCCAACACCATCACGAACTAATGCAGGGATTTGATAGCATAAAGATTTACCACCACCTGTTGGCATGAGTACAAAAGCATCTTTGCCGCCGATAACGTCATCAATAATGTCCGCTTGCTGATGGCGAAATTCATTATAGCCAAAGGTATTTATTAGTATTTGTTGCGCTTGTTCCATAAAAGCTCTTTTGGTGTTTGTTTTTTACAACTTCTCGGCGCTAATATTAGCGAATTTCCAAGAATATGCTAGAATTGATCATCTTCTTTTAGTTACAGGTTCCCCCGCATGTCAGATGAAAATAAGGCTTCATTAACTTACCAAGATTCAGGTGTTAATATTGATACTGGTAACGCCTTGATTGACCGTATTAAACCACATACTCAACGTACAAAACGACCTGAAGTGCTTGGAAGTATAGGTGGTTTCGGTGCATTAATGTCGATTCCTACGAAATATGAAAATCCTATTTTAGTTTCAGGGACGGATGGCGTTGGCACAAAACTAAAATTAGCCATAGAAGCAGGATTATATGACTCCATTGGCATAGATCTTGTTGCTATGTGTGTCAATGATATTATTGTCGTTGGAGCTGAACCGTTATTCTTCCTTGATTATTATGCAACAGGTCGATTGGATAATGAGGTTGCAGAAGACGTTATTAAAGGGATTGCGGATGGATGCGAACAAGCAGGCGCTTCTTTAATTGGTGGCGAAACCGCAGAAATGCCTGGTATGTATGCAGGCAATGATTTTGATTTAGCTGGATTTTCTGTTGGTGTTGTTGAACGCGAGCAAATACTAGATCAAAGCAATGTGCAACATGCTGATGTATTGATTGGTATTGCATCATCAGGACCGCATTCAAATGGTTATTCTTTAATACGCAAGGTTTTAGAAATATCGGATGCCTCTTTACATGATGTGATTGGAGAAGGCGATAACACAATTTCATTGGGCAAAGCGCTATTAGAACCCACTAATATTTATGTTAAGCCCATTTTGCAGTTAGTCAGACAATTTGATGTCCATGCGATTGCACATATTACGGGTGGCGGTCTAACGGAGAACTTACCACGCATTCTGCCCATGAAAAGCAAAGCAGTGATTGATTTAAAGGCTTGGGATCGCCCCGTTGTGTTTGACTGGTTGCAACAGCAAGGTAATATCGAAGAATCAGAGATGTTACGCACTTTCAACTGTGGTATTGGGATGGTGATCGTGGTTGCTGAAAATGAAGTGGAAGAAATAATTAATACAATACGTCTTCAAGGTATGACAAGCTGGGCAATCGGAGTTATTGATGGTACCGATAAAGAAGAAGCGTATGTAGAATATGTCTAAGTCTCGACTTGTTGTTTTAATTTCAGGCAGTGGCTCTAATTTACAAGCCATTATTGACCATATTGATGCGGGTGAAATTAATGCGAGTATTTTATCTGTTATTAGTAATAAAGCAGATGCGTATGGGCTAGAAAGGGCTAAAGTGGCAGGGATAGCAACGGCTGTTGTTGATCATACCCACTATGAAAATCGTGAGTTATTTGATCAAGCACTAGCTGAAATAATCGATCAAGTTTCTCCCGATATTATTGTTCTTGCAGGGTTTATGCGCATTTTAACAAAAGACTTTGTCATGCGCTTCGCTGGAAAATTGATTAATATCCACCCTTCTCTGTTGCCTCTGTATCGCGGATTGCATACCCATAAGCGTGCCTTGCAAGATAAAGCGAGCGAGCATGGTGCAAGCGTCCACTTTGTAACACCTGAACTGGATTCAGGTGCTGTTATAACTCAAGGCATTGTTTCTGTTAACCATAAGGATACAGAAGAAACATTAGCAATGCGAGTGCATCAAATAGAGCATATTATTTATCCACAAGCTGTTAAATTACTGACAGAGAATCAGGTTGAACTAAGAACTGATCATATTTATATTAATAATCAATTATTACAACAACCAAAACTATATCATCTCAAAAAATAATCGTAACGGTTAAAATACCTCTGAAATTTGTGATTTTACAAGTGTTTACAGACACCGACACTTATGCTTTAGTAAAACAATCATTTTTTCAATGCAAAAATAACGAGTTTTCTGGGATATTTGAACAGTCACAATAACAAGGTTAATCAATGAACTATATAACATGGAATATGGATCCTATACTGGCTACGTTAGGTCCATTAAAAGTCCACTGGTATGGGCTGCTGTTTGCGCTGGGTTTTATTATCGGTTTTCAGATCATGCAGTGGATTTTTAAGCGTGAGAATAAAAATATCGAAGATCTTGATAGATTACTGTGGTTCTTATTAATCGGTGTCATTATTGGCGCACGTTTAGCCCATGTTATTTTCTACGATCCTACTTATTATTTCAGTAATCCGATTAAAATTCTAAAAATATGGGAAGGTGGGCTAGCTAGTCATGGTGGTGCTGTTGGTGCATTAATTGGTTTATATCTGTTCAAGCGTAAGACAGAATATTCTTATCTCTGGTTGCTGGATAGATTAGCCATCCCAACCGCTTTGCTTGCTACTTTTATCCGCACAGGCAATTTATTCAACTCAGAAATTGTTGGCATCGAAACAACTGTGCCTTGGGCGGTGATATTTGAACGTGTTGATATGTTGCCTCGACATCCCGCGCAAACTTATGAAGCACTTTGTTACCTGTTTATTTTTATTGTTTTATTTGTGCTCTATAAAAAAAGTAAAATCAAGGATAAGTCTGGGATGTTATTTGGCGCTTTACTAAGCTTTGTGTTTATTGCACGCTTACTGATTGAGTTTGTTAAAACAAAACAGGCAGCCTATAGCTCTGACCTGTGGCTTAACACAGGTCAGTTACTTAGTATTCCATTTATTCTAGTGGGCTTATTATTAGTTTTTTTAGCAATGAAAAAAACTACTTAGTGGATGCTGTTAGAGGCAAAGGATCTTTTAGTGGGTAATCATCCCGCTTTGCTGCATATACCCACTTTAAATGTATGATCTTTTTTTCTGCAACGCTTAATTCTTGGTACCACTTTTTACCAAGCTGTATGCGTTGTTTTATCTCCTCTGGTTGCTGTTGGTACCATTGGAAGTGTTTTTTAGTTCGAGAACGCGCATCTAACGTCATTCTTTTCCAACTTCTAAGGCGCTTTTTAAGGCGTTTTCTTTCTCCGATTTGTAACCACAGTTTGGAGGTACTGGATAGTTTATCCTGTTTATTTTCATCTAAAGTAACCCACTCTCTTGCGTATGATTTTAATAATTTTTGTTGATTAGAGGTTAATTCAGCCCATGGGACAGCCGTCGCACTTAGGGATATAAGAAGAATAGAGGCTGGTAGTGTGGATTTTAAAGTCGGATGCATTGTATCTAGTTTTCTACTGGCTTTCTTCTGTTGCTAAATCAAGCCATTGATAAAATTCCATCTTATTGTAGAAATCAATTTCTTCATTATTTGACAATAGATCAATATTCTCAACTAAGATGCTATCTAGTGAATTGGTTTTAAATGAAAAAATAGCTATAATAATGATGGCAGAAGTTATAATAAAACAACTAAAAAGCAATAGGCTAAGCCGCTTTTTTCTATCACTTTCTAGTATTTTTTCTCGCATATGATTACGAGATATTTCTATTAAATCAGGGGTATTAAGTTTATCTTTCCATTGAGAATGTAATGTTTGATCAGCTCGTAATTCCTGTGGATTCATGGCAAATTATCCCCATTTGCAGTGAAAAGTGTAAAAATAAACATTCCTTATGATTAAAAAATTTCATTCGTATTAATACTATATTGCTATCCTTTTAGCAATATAAAAAATATTTATCTTCATATTTTCTTAGATATGTGCGTATCTCATTGTTTTGTTTTTAAGCGAACCCGAAGTCGTCGGAATTCATTTTTGCTAATCATGTCATTTGTGATAAGCAAGGTGTATTGACCGATAGTCGTCATTGAAAAATTAATAATCACCAAATACTGACTACTAAAACTGCTATCAAGAGGGGTAACATTATTGTATTTTTTTGTGAAAGTGAGTAGCGACCAATCACCTGATGAGTTGATATGTAATTCTAAAATAGATTTATTTAATGTTCGAGAGATGTGCCAACGATAAAAATAGTAGGTTGAACTTGCGATGATAACTAGGAGATAAAGGAGTGCTATTATTGGTAGCGATTGCGCCATAAAAACAAGAATAAGAGCGACGATTAAATGCACAGTTGCAATCATTGTGATCATTATTTTACTTGATTTAAAGCGCAGTTTTAACGGGGTACTAAATGCATTTGATGGCATAAGAGACCTGTTTATCACAAAGAACAGAATACAAGATATTGACCAGCTCCTGTAGGAAAATCACATTAAAATATATTTTACTTATCAAAAGTTTATAAAATAAAGACATTTTTTAAGACTTGTCGAAAAGTCTACAAAAGTTCGATTTCATACTAAATGTGAGCAACTATTTCTAAACGTGCTTGTATCTTTCAAGGTTTTAATGCGATTGTCCTACTAACTCCCTGAGTCTTTGTAATATCATAAGTAGTTGTATGCTAAGATAAAAATAATCGCTCAAAATTTTCACTGCTAATTTTAGCAATGTGCTGATAACTATCGCCACGTAACTCAGCTACTTTTTCAGCAATATATTTAACGTAGGCTGGCTGGTTTAATTTGCCACGCTTAGGTACTGGAGCTAACCAAGGAGAGTCAGTTTCAATCAAAATTCGGTCTTCAGGAACTTGTTGTGCAACAAATTGAAGTTCTTTAGCGCTATTGAAAGTTACTATTCCTGAAAATGATATATGAAAGTTTAGATCAATCGCCTTTTGCGCTGTTTCCCAATCCTCAGCAAAACAATGTATGACACCACCAATTGAATCAGCCCCCTCTTCTGCTAGAATTCTCAAGGTATCCGCTTTGGCTGAGCGGGTATGAATAATTAATGGTTTATTTACCTGTTTAGCAGCATTTATATGCACACGAAACCGATCACGTTGCCATTCCATATTCTGATCTTCATCACTAATGCGAAAATAATCGAGCCCTGTTTCTCCAATCGCAACAACTTCATCATTAGTTGCCAACTCTATAAGGTCATTAATGGTTGGTTCTTTAACATCTTCACTTGTTGGATGGACACCTACAGAGCAGTAAATTTGTGGGTATTGTATTGCAATTTGCAATACATCATTAAATCGCTCCAGATCAATACAGACGCAAAGAAAACGGCTAACATCGGATTCTGTGGCCATTGTTATAAGGTTATTAAAGTTATTGTCAAAACCATCTAGCTTGATTTTATCGAGGTGACAGTGAGAATCAGTCAACATAGCTACTAATCATCCAAAAAAGAGGTGAGTATACTGAAAAGTGCTTTAAACTAATAGTTATGGTTTAAGGCTGGTTTTTTGGCTAATTCACCTAAAATAGATTCTAATGCGAGCTTGATTTTTACTTGAGTTGGCCCAAAGAATCTAACACCAACACCCTGCTTGCTGTTTGAAGCTCCTTTAGAAGAGATCCAAACAACCTTTCCAGGTATGGCTATTTTTTTATCTAAATAAACAATACTAGTGACCACAATAACTTCATCATCAAAATAATAATTATTCTGTGTGGGCACAAATAAACCACCACCTTTTAAAAATGGCATATAGGCTGCATGTAGAGCTGTTTTATTTGGTATGGTTAGCGGTAGTACGTTGCGTTCTTTATTTTTCATGGCATTATTCGTATTCGTATAATTTTACCCATGACAGTAGCATATTCTCAATAAACAATTGAGAATTTAGCGATGTGTGGGCTATCTTTCTAAATTTAATCAATTCATCATGCAAAATCCATAAACGACTCAAATTAGCTGACTGAGGAATGGCTAAAGCAGGTAGATGTTGCGCAGTATTAAAGCGGTATTTTATTAATTGTTGAACCCAATGAATCTGCCAATCAAGCAATTCATGCTTAGGGCTATTCTGCCACTTTTTTGAAACTTCGGTTAGTGATTGTTGTTGATTGATAACGGCTGATAAATCATAAGCAAAGTCCTTTCTGCTTTTAAAATGCTCTTCATTATCGAGATCTAGCGCATAAAGTGGTCTTCCAGCGGACATTTCCAACAACTCTTCGGGGTTATGCTGTATGGATTGTTGCGTTAACCATTGTAACGCAACTTGCTTATTTGGTGTTGGCAAATGGAGCATTTGACAGCGGCTTTTGATTGTTGGTAACAACGTTGAGATTTGCGAAGTCAGCAGAATAATAGCACTATTATTTGCGGGTTCTTCTAGCGATTTAAGCAGGCTATTGGCGGCATTAACATTCAATGCTTCAGCAGGATTTATATAAGCAACACGGCTACCTTGATAGCTACGACTCATATGTAAAAAATTAATCAGCTGCCGAATCTGGTCAACAACAATTTGTGTTTTATTTTCAGCGATAGACACGTGGTAGTAATCAGGGTGAGCATCTGAATGTTTCACATGACAACTTTTGCACTGACCACAAGCATGGTAGTTTTCTAGAGGAGATTCACAGAGCAAACTATTAACTAAAGCTTCAGTAAAAGCTTGTTTACCTGTGCCTTTTTCGCCTGAGATCAAAAGGGCATGCGGTAAATGTGTAGCATTACGCGTGGCGACAAGTTGATCCCATATCTTTTGATGCCATGTATAAATCATAATGAAGAAAGTATACTATTTAATGTATCCACTACCTGTTGCTGTACACGTGCTAAATCATATTGTGCATTAATAATATGATAACGATCAGAATTTTTCTCGGCCATTTCAAGATATTTGGCACGAATACGATTGAAAAAATCAATATTTTCCTGTTCAAAACGATCTGTTTCACCACGACGTTTAGCACGATTCAACCCTGTTTCTGCATCCAAATCAAATAAAAAAGTATGATCAGGTCGAAAATCACCTTGCACCCAGCGTTCTAATATAGCAATTCTATCAATTTTAATACCGCGACCACCGCCTTGATAGGCATAGCTAGCATCAGTAAAACGATCACATAAAACCCATTTTCCCTGCGCTAAAGCGGGTAATATTTTCTTTTTCACATGCTCAGCTCTTGCAGCAAACATTAATAATAACTCCGTATCCTGATGCATTGCAGGGAGTTCTTTAGATAATAATATTTCACGGATCGCCTCACTTACTTCTGTGCCACCAGGCTCTCGTGTCAATACAATTTGTTTGCCCTTTTTTTGCAGTAATTCAGCAATAAAATTTATATTGGTTGTTTTTCCACCGCCTTCAACACCTTCAAAGGTTATAAATTGACCTTCCATTATTTTTTATTCCTGCGTAATTGATAACGGCGAACTGCCTTTTTATGTTCAGAATAGGTCTCTGAGAAGTAGGATGTTCCATCACCTCTAGCAACAAAATAAAGCGCCTTTGAGTCAGCAGGATGAAAGACTGCTTTAATATCCTCAGCCCCTGGTGTTGTAATGGGTGTTGGTGTTAAGCCTGTGCGTGTATAGGTATTATAGGGATTGTCTTTTTTAAGGTCACGTTTGCGTATATTGCCATCAAAACTTTCCCCTAAGCCATAGATAATCGTCGGGTCAGTTTGCAACATCATACCTTTTTCAAGACGATTGATAAATACACGTGCAATCATGGGGCGCTCAGAAGATTGCCCTGTCTCCTTTTCAACAATAGAAGCAAGAATCAACGCATCGTAAATGGTGTTAATCCCTTTGTACTGTTTACGCCCTTTCCACTCTTTTTTTAATTTTTTTAGCATTGCTTGATGACTGCGCTTTAAAAATTGCAAATCAGTTGTATTGCGTGGATAGCTATAAGTATCAGGAAAAAACCAACCTTCTGGATTACTATATTTTTTACCCTCTTCTGTTCCCATCAATTTCATTATATTTTTATAGTCATGATCAGAAAGGGTTTGTTTTAGATTAGAATCAGCTTTAATAATTTCTACTATCTCTTTGAATACTTTACCTTCTATCAATGTTGTTTGGTATTGAATAGTTGCGCCTGAGATAAAATGATTTAAGACATCCTCTGCTGTCATTCCTTTCTTTAAGGAAAACTCACCTGCCTTAATTTTTCTATCCTGCTTGGATAATTTGGCTAAAATTGTAAAAGCAATGGCGGGTTTAAATAAATCTTGCTGTGCTAAATCTTTGGCTACCTGACGGATATTGCTGCCTTTTTTAATACTAAAGCTAGGCACATCATGGGTGAGTTTCTGACTAATATATTCTTGATAAAAATTATTAGCTACAATGCCAATAATGCCCACGATGATGATTAAAAGAAAAAATAACCATTTTATAACTTTCATTATCCTAATACTCTTTAATTCAATTACTGATGATTGCCTTCTAACTTGCTAATATTATACTGTAAAGTATTAATTATTTTATCATCATGATGTTCTTTGTCGGCAGAAATTTCAATACCATTGATTTTAGTAACAAACCATAATCCAATCACTGAGTTTGTAAAAAAAATCTTATCCGCATTATTGATATCTTGCTTTGATATATTACGCTCTATCAGCTCAATATTCTCATTGGCTAATAAAGACATAATATAAGCACGCATAATGCCTTGAATACCACACTGGGTTAATAGCGGTGTAATAACCTGCTCCCCGACAATAAGAAATAGATTACTCATTGTTCCTTCGATAATATTCCCATCAATATCACTGACAAGTCCTTCCTGATAGTCGTCACCTAATTCACTACGAGCAAGCACTTGCTCTAGACAGTTAAGCGTTTTAAAGCCAGATAGTTGAGGGTTGTGCGATAGTTGAGTTGTGCAGTATTGAATATTTATACCACTATTTCGATAGTAATCAATCGTTTCAGGTGGTTTATGAAGGCTAAGTATGCGGGTAGGAGAATGTAAACCTTGTGCGGAGTAACCACGTCCACCTGAACCTCGTGTGATAATTATTTTTAGAATACTATAATTAACATCCTTACTAATTAACTGTATTTCTTGGTGTAGAGCGGATTCATCTAAGCTTATTATTTTTAGGCTATGGCAGCCCCATTGTAGGCGTTTAAGATGCTCATCCAGTAGAATAAGTTTCCCTGATGAAATAAGTATGGTTTCCCAAACACCATCGCCATATTGTAGACCACGGTCTGACACTGGCAATGAATCTTGAAACTGTCCATTAACCAGTGTTACCACGTTAAATTTTCTTAAAAATAAGTGTTCCGTTAGTGCCGCCAAAACCGAATGAATTACTCATGGCGATATCCACTTTGGTTTCACGCGCTACATTGGGTACATAATCTAAATCACACTCAGAATCTGGATTAGTTAAATTGATGGTTGGTGGTAACACTTGATCACGAATAGCAAGAATACTAAAAATCGCCTCAATTCCACCTGCTGCACCTAATAGATGACCTGTCATGGATTTTGTTGAGCTAATAGCAACATTGCTAGCATAATTTCCCATTGCACGTTTAAGTGCTAGTGTTTCAGCAACATCACCTGCTGGCGTTGATGTACCATGCGCGTTGATATAATCAATATCTTCAGGATTTAGACCTGCATCATTCAATGCATGTTTCATACAACGAGCGGCACCTTCACCATCTTTAGATGGAGAGGTCATATGAAAGGCATCACTACTCATGCCAAAACCAACTAGCTCACAATATATTTCAGCTCCACGTGCTTTTGCCGCTTCATATTCTTCAAGAACAACAATTCCAGCACCATCGCCTAGTACGAAGCCATCACGACCAGCATCCCAAGGGCGACTAGCGGCTTGCGGATCATCATTACGTGTTGAAAGTGCACGCGCAGCGGCAAAACCACCAATACCTAATGGGGTTGATCCCATTTCTGCACCACCTGCCAACATATAATCTGCATCACCGTATTGGATCATGCGCATTGCATCGCCAATACTATGAGTTGCGGTTGCACAGGCTGAAACTGGCGACATATTATGTCCTTTTAAGCCATGCATTATTGATAAGTTACCCGCCACCATATTGACAATACTACTTGGAACAAAGAAGGGAGAAATTCTACGAGGTCCGCTTTTCATAAAGATTTCGTAGTTTTTCTCGATAGTTCCCAGACCACCGATTCCAGAGCCTACAATAGTGCCAATACGCTCTGCGTTTTCTTCGGTAACTTCCAATCCAGAATCTACCAGTGCATCAGTACCAGCGCCAATACCATAATGAATAAAGGGATCCATTTTGCGCTGATCCTTGCGCTTGATATAGTCATCAATTTGAAAATCATCAACATTTCCAGCAATTTTCACTGAAAACTTGCTGGTATCAAATAAGTCATCACTGATCACATTAATACCACTATTACCTTCAATAATGTTTTTCCATGCTTTATCGATTTTAGACCCAACTGGAGAAACAATCCCTAAACCTGTAACAACGACTCGACGATTTGACACAATAATTTTCCACCTAGCAAATTAATTAGCAAATATTTGTTATTTAAACAAATATTTGCTAATTAATCTAAGGAATGATGATTTACTAATTTACGATGTTAATGTTCGCATTTTTTTAAATCATCACCCTTAAAATTAAAAAATAAAACCGTAGTTTTCCTTGGAAAACTACGGTTTATTAACTCTCAGAGAGTCACTTAGCCTTGATTGTTATTAACATAATCAATCGCTAACTGAACAGTTGTAATTTTTTCAGCCTCTTCATCTGGAATTTCTGTTCCAAACTCTTCCTCCAAAGCCATTACTAATTCAACAGTATCTAGTGAGTCTGCACCTAAATCATTAACAAAAGATGATTCATTTTTAACTTCGCTTTCTTCAACCCCTAGCTGCTCAATAACAACACTTTTTACTCGTGTTTCAACATTACTCATGGTCTATATTTCCTTCATTAAAAAAATTCTATTAACGTATATTGTTGCATAGTAATAAAAAAATGCACCCATTTTGCGAACGCTAATCAGAAAAACGACATAGTATATCATTAATATTCTATGGGTCATTACAATATTTACAACAGCATAACTGAATAATTGCTTATGACATATGCATGCCACCGTTCACATGAATAGTTTCGCCTGTTATATAGGCTCCCATATCCGATGCTAAAAATAGTACAGCATTGGCAATATCATTAGGCTTACCTAATGAGCCTAATGGGATCCCTGATAGCATTGCATTACGCAGATCGTCAGAAAGTGCTTTGGTCATATCGGTATCAATGAAACCTGGCGCAACAACATTGACGGTAATACCACGTGAACCGATCTCACGCCCTAATGATTTGGAGAAACCAACAATCCCAGCTTTTGCTGCGGCATAGTTCGCTTGTCCAGCATTACCTGTCGCGCCGACTACTGATGCTATTGAGATAATTCGCCCATGCCTTGCTTTCATCATACCGCGTAGACATATCTTGCTCAGCTTAAAGACAGAAGTAAGATTAGTGCTGATAATGTCATCCCATTCATCATTTTTCATGCGCATTAATAAGTTATCACGAGTAATGCCCGCATTATTAATTAAAATTGATATTGCTCCAAAATCAGCCACTATTGTCTTCATTACACTGGCAATGGACTCATCATCAGTGACATTTAACATCATTCCTGTGCCAATAATATTAGCCTCAGAAAAATAATGGGTGATTGCTTGAGCACCCGATTCACTAGTTGCTGTCCCTATTACTGTTGCACCAGCTCTGCCCAAAGTTTCTGCTATTGCTCGACCAATACCACGACTTGCGCCTGTGACTAGTGTGACTTTTCCTTCTAATGCTTTTTCTAAATTCATACTTTGCTAAACCTATGCGTTGGTTAGTTCTAATGCTTTTTCTAATGTTGCACTATCGTATACACATATATTGCCTAGTTTACGATCTATACGACGATTTAATCCAAACAAGATTTTTCCAGGACCAAATTCTACAATACTATCCGCACCTAAATCATTTTTTAGTGAATTTATTGTATCTACCCATAGCACAGGCTTAAATAATTGTTCTGATAATGCAGTTTTAATATCATCTGCATGATCAAAACTAGTGCAATTAACGTTGTGAACAACTGGAATCTTTGCTTTAGAAAAAGTAGCCTCTGCAAATTTTTCTGATAATTTTATTGCCGCATCTTTCATTAATGAACAGTGAGAAGGAACACTGACTGCTAGTTTTATCGCTCGCTTAGCACCTGCCTCTTTTAATTGTTCAATAGCGCGATCAATAGCGTCTACATCACCTGCAATAACGACCTGCCCTGGAGAATTAAAATTAACCGCCTCTGCAACCCCATTCTCTGCTGCTTGCGCGCAAACAGAAACGACTTTGTCATTATCCAACCCCAAGATTGCAGCCATTGCGCCCTCACCTTCTGGGACAGCTTGCTGCATCAAACTTGCTCTACTACTAACCAACGTTATGGCGTCTTCAAATGATAAAATCCCCGCAGCAACCAATGCACTATATTCTCCTAAACTATGACCTGCCATACCAACGGGCAACCTTCCACCCTGTCCTTGCCAAACTCGCCAAACAGCAATTCCCGCTGCTAACATAACAGGTTGGGTATTCTCCGTCTGATTGAGAGAACTATCATCTGTAAGTGTTAATTGCCATAAATCTTTATTAAGCAAGTCAGATGCTTGTTGAAATGTCTGTTTTACTTCCGAAAAAGAGCCTGCTAACTCAGCTAACATGCCCGTTGATTGAGACCCTTGTCCAGGGAACACTGCGGCAAATGCCATATTATTTCCTCACCTTTAATTATTTCTAGGCGGCAAGCATAGAACTGAAAGTGTGTTACGGCAATATGTAATATTAGATAAACCAAGTGTTTGATTTATTTTACTCCATTGAGATGATATTTTTACACCATCTCCAGACCATCTAGACAAAAGCTTACAACTAATGAACAGCTTATCAGCAATTTGATGTAAATATTCAGAAAATACTTGTTATAAATTATAAGGGGTAGATAATACGTGCTGATTCTGAAAGCAACGTTATTCAGAAATAATTTGAGAAATGTAAGAGATTAGCAAAAAGCATGGCTAAAGAAGAACATATTGAAATGGAAGGAACTGTGGTTGAAACATTACCAAATACAACCTTCCGCGTAGAGTTAGAAAATGGACACGTTGTGAATGCACATATTTCAGGTCGTATGCGTAAAAACTACATACGTATACTGACAGGAGATCAAGTCACTGTGCAATTGACGCCGTACGACCTTTCAAAAGGAAGAATTACTTACCGCAGTAAGTAGTATTTTCTTTCTCAAATTTTTAATATAAAAAGCACCAATGCTTAATTGGTGCTTTTTATTTGTCTAAAATTTCTGGGAATACAAGTAATAGGTGTGAAAACTTTAGTTTTTCAGTCGTAAGAATGGAGGTTTCTGCCAATAGATGAGCATATAAGGAAGTTCCAAGTCGCTTAGCTGTACTCCTCCCTCACACTAAAACATATGCGAGGGAAAATCATACAGAAGTGATATAAAATATTTCACATCATCCATCCAGTTTCTGTGCTAGAGCAATCCATTTAGATATCATTTTTTTTGTTGGGGTTTTCTTGGTATGATGCTGATTTTTTACTATATTTTTCATTTTAGCTCTAACTTTACTCATATCTGATGCGGCTAACTCTGTACTAGAATTTACGCCTGATAAATAGAGTAGCTCGGCATATTTTCCGTCAATACCATCTACTCTCAATAAATCTGCCATTTTAAGCCAAATTTCTACTGTCTTTTCACTTTGATTCATTGCCTTAGCAATATGTTTTGCGTAGCTATTATCATGCCGACATTTTTCTAGTAAATCTGTCGTTGTCTGTATCCCTATCTTGCGCAAACGTTTACCAAAGCCTTTGCCAATACCATCTATTTCTTCAATATTATAACGAGTAGCCGATTTATTAATTGTTTGATAATTATCTACAAGTGTAGCAACCTGTGGCTTCTGTATAGGCACTTCGGAAATAACCATAGTGGAACTAGTATTACCAGAAGTAAACTGCAATGATTGAATCTGCTTATCCTTGTTTTTCAGAATATTTTTTAATTGCTTATTCTCTTGTTTATAGCCACTAGATTTTGTTTTTAATAATGATTGTTTATTAATCATATCTGTAGCGTTCTTTTCATAAGTGTGCATCAGCGCCTTAATCTGCCCAACTTGCGTATCCTGTGCTTTTAGTTGCCGTCTTATTTTATTAAGATCAAGCTCAGTCTGCTGAGTTTCCTTATTTTTACGCTCTAACTCATCTTTATAGTTATTTGCTATTTTTTTTGCGATAGAAAGTGCTTGCTGCAATTCATCCTCTTTCTCAGTCAAGTCCTGATTGCCTTTCTTATAGGCTTCCACTAGAGCTTGCATCATTTCAATTTCATCACAAGCAGATTGTTCCTTCTTGATGCTTACTTTCAAATTTTCTTTCAGTGTTTTTATTTTAGCGTTATCTTGAGAGATTTTTTGTTTCTTTTTAGGCGCTTCAGCCTCTAAATCAGACAATGCTTTTTGCAACTGGTTTTCCTTATCCAAGAAATCCTGATTACCTTTCTCATGTGCAGCTAGTAAATCCTGCATCACTTTTAGTTCATCAGCATCAACTAAGCCCTTTTTTTGGCTTGCATCTAGTTCATTATTTAGTTTTTTCAATTTAAACTCGTATTTTGAAATAACACCCTTATTCTCAATTTCCTCCGCTTTCAGTGCAGATAATTCTTCTTCTAACTGACTCTCCTTATCTGCTAAATCTTGATTACCTTTCTCATGCGCAACCAGCAAACCCTGCATTATTTTCAGTTCGTTTGCATCGACTAAGGATTTTTCTTTACTAGTTTCTAGCTCATTGTTTAGTTTTTCGAGTTTAGATTCATATGTTGAAACAACATCCTTGCTCTCAATTTTCTCTGCTTTAAGTGCAGATAGCTCTTCTTCTAACTGGCTTTCCTCATCCAGTAAATCTTGATTGCCTTTCTCATATGCAATAAGTAAGCCTTGCATTACCTTTAATTCGTTTTCGCTTACTAACTCCTTTTCTTTGTTAGCATGCAATTTATTAGTTAATTGCGCTTTCTCTACCTGAGACTCTGCAATTTTTTCTTCATGCCGCATGCTAATATTCTTCGCCGCCGATAAAGCCATCTGTAATTCTTGCTTTGCAACAAGAAGCTCATTATTTTCCTTTTCTTTAGTTTTCAAAAGATTTTGTACAGAGATAACTTGATCTGCATTTACTTTAGCTTCTTCTTTTATAGAGTGAAGACTTTGCTCTAAATTTTTACAGAGCTCTTTTTTATTACTAAGATCGGCACGTAAATCACTACCTGACTGCATAATTTGTGACTTAAATGTTCTAAAATTTGCAATATTCTGCTCATATAAACTTGTAATCTCTTCAATTTTCCTTGTGTCATCAGTGGATTTTTTATCTGCGCGTGCTAGTTTTTCAGACAAGTCATTCAGATTATTGATTAATTTTTGATTTTTTTTATCCGTAATTTCTAGTTGATGTTGCGTTTCAGCATTTTTCTTTTTATTCTCGCTATTTATTTTTTCGGCAACCGATAAAGACTTTCCTGTTTCATTTTCTTTGTCTAATAACTTACGATTAGTTTTTTCATATTCATCAAGTTGAGTACGCATAATTTCTGCGTCTTCTTTGGCTGCTTGGTAATCTTTAGTTAGTACTTCCAACTCATCCGTCTTACTTTGCAATTCAATTCTTAGTCCCGCATCTGCATCATTGGTTAAGCTCTTTATCTCAGATGTACCATCTATGTTATTTGCTTTATCCAAGCGTTCTTCTAGTGCATCAATCTCAAAATCGCGCTGCTCTAATAACGACTTCATTTTCGATAATTTGAGATCTGCTTTATCCAGTCTAGATTTATTTTCATTCAGTACCTCACTAGCCAAATTTGCTCCACTTTCCATAGAGCGAAGCCGACCTAATAAACTTTTATTCTCATCCGTAAGTCGGCTGTTATCTTGTGCTTTTATGGCAAACAAATCCCGCTCTTCTTCAACCAGTTCAAAGCGTTGAGACCATTCATCAACAATATTAGAAATTTTCTTTTTACCCCCTCCCCGCAATAACCAACCCAGAGCCGTACCCAATAAAAGAGCAACGAGTAAACACAGCCATAATTGCCACATAAGATAGTTCATTATTTTACTCCCTCAACAGTAAATTCAATTCGACGATTAAGCGCGCGCCCTTTTGATGTACGATTGGTTGCCACTGGATTTTCTTCACCATATCCCATTGCCCTTAGGCTTTTATTACTAACGCCCTTTTCTTGCAAATAGTTGACAACAGCTTGTGCGCGCTTTTGACTTAATTTTTTGTTATTTTTATCCGAACCTCTAGAGTCGGTATAACCCGCAACAATAATGGTTTGATCAGGACAGCCCATTGCGACTAACACTAGCTGATCTAATAACTTATAACTGCTTTTGGTAATAGTAGCTCCTCCTGTTTTAAAGAGAATTTTATTGCGAAGCAATAACCCCTTAAATTCTTTTTGACAGTTTTTAGCGCGCTTAATTTTTAAACTTTTATTTTCTTCATTAGCAAGCTCCCCCCTTGAAATAATGGCAATGTCGAGATTTCCAGTATAATTTTCTGGTAGATTGCTTTCTAAATATTCACCTATTTGTTGGCGTAATTCCTTAGAGTCAGCAACTCCTGTTAGAAGAAAGTCTTGATCCGATAAACGCACCTGCCCTTCTCTCAAACGCGAAAAGGAGTTCAAAGCTGCAACTGCTGTCTCTTTCCAATGCGCAGGAGCTTTAGCGCGTATAGATAAATCATCCGTAACATGTGGTTTGCCATAGCGACTATTAGCCAGACTAAGTAATTTGATTTTTGTTGTAGGGTCAGGAACGCTACCACTAAGGACAATAGATTTATCATCTTTAAGTCCTATTAATAATGTATAGGGTTCAATAATCACAGGCTTTGGTGCTAATTGTTCGGGTGCTACCTCTATTTGATTATCTACCAAATGATATCCCTCAACAGTCGCAACTCTAGTCGCCTTAGCTTTTAATGCATCAGAACCAACTAATCCTTGCAGAGTAACATCTCTACCATCAACGTTAACTTGTACAGATTGCAAACTATTGCGTAGCAAAGATTCTTCAACCCTCTTTTGTACATCAGCCTCAATCGCTGGAGCTGCAAACTTATGAATACAAAAGTAGCCAAGCAAAAAAAATAATAAGAGTCCAACTAATAATAAAAGAAGTTTTTTCATATAAATCACACTAATACAGCGAATGGTAAGTTTGCCCTATAACTTATGAGAATAAATCTCCCAAGCGCAGAGACAGGAAATTGCAGTCCTAACAAAGCTACGGTGACATTCTTCAACACAGCTATTGGGGTTTAGAGGGCTACCAACTTAAGGTGGGACAAGTAAAATCATAGCAAACAACCCGCACCCTTCGACAAGCTCAGGGAACTAGCCTTTCGGTAGACTCAGGACACCGCTTCCTGAGCTTGTCGAAGGGGGCGGGTGAATAGCAGAAACATTAACTGTCCCACCTTAAACTGGTAGCCGTGTGAATCTACCGTTTGCTGTAGCAAAATCACAGCAATACAACACACTCTACCTAATTTCTGTCAGACTGCATGGCAATTTTTTATAAAAGGATAAATTATCATTATAAAAGGAATAACTTATTATCGTGGAAAATTAATTTCAAATGAGGATTATATAAGCTTTCTATTCTAATCATAATACGCTATTCTTCGCCATCAATCGGGGCGTAGCGCAGTCTGGTAGCGCACCACACTGGGGGTGTGGGGGTCGCAAGTTCGAACCTTGCCGTCCCGACCATTTTCAGATCAGTAAAATATTTCAGGCTTATCTTAAATTAAGAAAAATTAAAGCCAACTCTTCAAAATACTCACTATGATTAAGATTGGCTTTGCAGTTCAAGTCATATTCAATCAGCCTATTCCTAACACTCTCTACTTGCGAATATATCAGTGAAGCCTTACTATTTCGCAATTTTTTAATAATCTTAAACTATTAATGGGATCTTTATCCCATCAATAAAATTTACAGGTAGTTTTTATGCGTACTCATCGTTGTGGACTCGTCAACGAATCCTTGCTAGAAAAAGAAGTAACACTATGTGGTTGGGTTAACCGTCGTCGCGATCATGGTGGCGTTATTTTTGTTGATTTGCGTGATAGCAAAGGCATTGTACAGGTTGTATTTAATCCTGATAATGCGGAAATGTTTAGTCTAGCAGAGTCTATTCGCAACGAGCATATTTTACGACTTAAAGGACGCGTCAATGCACGCCCTGATGGCATGGTTAATGCGAAGATGAAAAGCGGAAAAATTGAAGTTATTGCTGATCATCTTGAAATTTTAAGTGCCTCGGATACACCACCCTTCCAGCTAACAGATGATGTTAGTGAAGACATACGCTTAAAATATCGTTATGTTGATTTACGGCGCCCTGAAATGCAACAACGCATGTATACACGCGCCAAAATGACATCTGTAATACGTCACTTCCTTGATGCGCATGATTTCCTTGATATAGAAACTCCCATGCTAACCAAAGCAACCCCAGAAGGGGCTCGCGATTATATTGTACCAAGCCGCACACATCCGGGTAATTTCTTTGCACTACCGCAGTCGCCACAGTTATTTAAGCAAATGTTAATGATGGGCGGAATGGATCGTTATTACCAAATTGCTCGTTGTTTTCGTGATGAAGACTTACGTGCAGACCGTCAGCCAGAATTTACTCAGGTTGATATGGAAATGTCGTTTGTAACATCAAACGACATTATGAATACCATGGAAGATCTAGTTCGCAATTTATTTAAACAAGTTAGTGACGTTGACCTACCCTCTGAATTTCCACGCATGACCTATGCAGAGGCAATGCATCGCTATGGCTCTGATAAGCCTGATATGCGTAACCCACTAGAATTGATTGAAGTCAGCGAGCAAATGAAAAAGGTGGATTTTAAAGTATTCGCCACTCCAGCTAATGATGAAGGTAGCCGTGTTGCCGCCTTGCGTGTTCCTCAAGGAAGTAAATTATCACGCAAAGAGATTGATAATTATACAAAATTTGTCAGCCTCTATGGTGCGCGTGGATTAGCTTATATTAAAGTCAATGTGCTTGCTGATGGTGTAGCAGGATTGCAGTCCCCTATTCTGAAATTCCTTCCTGATGAGGTTGTATTAGAAATTATGTCCAAGGTCGGTGCAGAAGATGGTGACCTAGTCTTCTTTGGTGCAGACAAAACCAAAGTAGTTAATGATGCACTGGGAGCATTGCGTGAAAAGCTCGCCAAAGATCTGCATTTACTTGAAGGTGACTGGGCGCCATTGTGGATTGTAGACTTCCCGATGTTTGAATGGAGCGAAACAGAAAAACGCTTACAAGCATTACATCATCCATTTACCGCACCAACTTGTAGTGCAGAAGCGCTTCGTGCTAACCCAAAAGAAGCATTATCTGATGCGTATGATATGGTAATTAATGGCTACGAAGTGGGCGGTGGTTCAATTCGTATTCATGATTCAGAAATGCAAGCTACTGTATTTGATGTATTGGGTATTTCTGAAGAGGAAGCACGCGAAAAATTTGGTTTCTTACTGGATGCACTAAAGTTTGGCTGTCCTCCATTGGGTGGTTTAGCATTTGGTCTAGATCGTTTAGTGATGCTTATTACACATACCGATTCCATTCGTGATGTCATCGCCTTCCCTAAAACACAAACAGCCGCATGTCTATTGACAGATGCACCTGCCAGTGTGCCACGTAAGCAATTGCGTGAATTGTCGGTGCAGGTTAAACTGCCTGAGCAGGCTAAGACTAATTAGATTGTTTGGAAGTGCTATTATCCTGATAGTACTTCCTAAGTTGTAATATTAGTCCTTTTATGGAGGCTAATTTAGACTGTTTTTTGTGATAATTAGAGGGAAAAATATGAAAACCCAATTTAATGTAGAAAAAATGATGTGCGGTGGTTGCTCATCCAATGTTGAAAAAGCACTGGCTGATGCGGAAGGTGTTGATACCGTTGTTGTTGATCTAGAAAATAAAACGGTAACGGTTGAAGGTGATATTGATGCTAATGCAATCGCAACCATTATTACTGATGCTGGTTATCCTGCAACGGTAGCATAAGAAACAGAGCAACAACCCCTACTATAAAGTACAGACAAAAATGGCAGAAATTAGACTATCCATAGCAGGCATGATGTGCGCAGGTTGCGTATCTTCCGTAGACGGTGCACTTAATAATGTAACGGGGGTAATCTCTGCACAAGTAAACCTAGGTGAGCGTACTGCAACTGTTGAGGGTAACTTCAAACTAGAGGATGTATTAGCCGCAGTCAAAAAAGCGGGTTTCCAAGCACAACAACTTACCTCACTCGCTGATGAAACCGCTAAAGAAAATCAAGAGTTAAAGGCATATCATACATTATGGTGGCGTGTGCTTATTGCAGGTTCTTTAGGTTTTGGATTATTTATTAGTATGCTGATGGGTTGGTTGCCCAATATCATTGAAGGGCAGACTTTTTGGCTCATTATTAGTGCTGTCACACTACTAATTCTTATTTTTGTAGGTGGTCACTTTTTCCGAGGCGCATGGACGGCGTTAAAAAATCGACGTGGCAATATGGATAGCCTTGTTGCAATGGGAACAGGAACAGCATGGCTTTACTCCACTGTTATTGTGCTATTCCCCAATGCGATCCCTACCATTGCACATCATGTCTATTTTGAATCTGCAATTATCATTATCGCTCTAGTCTCCTTAGGCGCGGCATTAGAAACCAAAGCACGGGGACGTACCTCAGAGGCAATTAAACGCTTAATGGGTCTACAGCCCGATACCGCGCGCGCGATTAGAGGGGGTGAAGAAATTGACATTCCCATTAATGAAGTGGGATTAGAAGAAACCTTACGGGTACGTCCTGGTGAAAAAATTCCTGTCGATGGCAATGTTATTGAGGGGCAATCTTTTGTTGATGAATCAATGCTAACAGGTGAGCCTATGCCTGTTGATAAGCACAAAGGTACACCTGTCTTTGGCGGCACATTAAATACTAAGGGCAGTTTTTTAATGACTGCAACAGGCATTGGACGCGAGACTGCATTAGCGCACATTATTGATTTAGTGCGTAAAGCACAATCCAGCAAACCTGCCATAGGACGCTTAGTTGATAAAATTGCCGCATGGTTTGTCCCCGCTGTTTTAATCGTCGCCGCTCTTGCTTTTACACTTTGGACTCTCTTCGGCCCTGAGCCTCAGTTAGCTTATGCAATTGTTGTCGCAATGACCGTCATGGTCATCGCCTGCCCTTGTGCTCTTGGCTTAGCGACCCCTATTTCGATTATGGTTGGTGTAGGGCGTGCGGCAGAAAATGGTATTTTGATTCGTAATGGCGAAGTATTACAACAAGCCAGTCATTTGACCACTGTAGTGCTAGATAAAACAGGGACATTAACCGAAGGAAACCCACAACTTACCCATATTTTCCCCGCAAATAATACATCAGAAGAAGTAGTACTCTCTCTAGCTGCTAGCCTAGAAATGAACTCCGAACATCCATTAGGCATCGCTATTATCAATAAAGCCAAAGCCGATCATATTGACTATCAAGCCGCTACAGAATTTAGCAGTATCG
>DRMS01000138.1 GCA_011322515.1 Leucothrix mucor | reverse complement strand
GCTGGCATTGCGGTGGTGAATATATGACTGCGCGCAGTTTGGATCAGGTATTCTACCAATGCTTCCGAGCCTGCTATAAAGGCTCCTGCTGTGCCGACTGCTTTACCCAGTGTTGCCATTAAAATAGGTACATCACCCTGCCCTAATTGCTGTTGTTGCAAACAACCTGCACCTGTTTCACCCAATACTCCAAAGCCATGTGCATCATCAATCATTAACCATGCTTGATGTTTTTTAGCGACCACTACGAGTTTATTTACATCCGCAATATCACCATCCATACTAAAAACGCCATCGCTAACAATCATTGCATTGCCTTTTTGCTGCCGTTCAATCTGACTACTTAATGAAACACTGTCATTATGCTGATAGCGTTTCATTGCAGCTCTAGAAAGTAACGCACCATCAAGCAAAGAAGCATGATTTAAGCGGTCTGAGTAGATGACATCACCCCGCTCACCCAAAGCGTTTAGCACACCAACATTTGCCATATACCCTGTTGAGAATAATAAAGCACGATCGCGTCCTGTAAACTCAGCTAGCGCTTCCTCTAATTGTTGATGTACTTTGGTATGCCCGCTAATAAGATGCGCTGAGCCAGTTCCTACACCGTATTGATCACTGGCTTTTTTAAAAGAAGTGATCATCTCAGGGTGATTGGCTAAGCCTAGATAATCATTACTGGAGAAGTTTATTACTGATTTACCATCAATGCACATACGCGCTTGTTGTGGGGATTTTGTGATGCGGTGGCTACGATAGAGTTGTTGTGATTTTTTTTGGTCAAGCCAACGTTGGATAAGCTTTGGGTCATTTTTCATAACATCATTTAACAATTTTCGGCATAAAAAAAAGGCATCCAAAGACACCTTTTTTTACAACTAAGGACTAAGAATTTAATGATATCCGACATTAAATTTTCAGCCCTAACGCTGTGAATTTAAGAGCTCTTGATGAAGAAAGTGAACTCATCACTTGCTTCTGAAGTAGCAATTAATTCATTACCCGTTTGGTTGCAAAAAGCCTCAAAGTCTTTTACAGAACCTGGATCGGTAGCAATAATCTTTAATACTTGACCTGCTTCAAGTTTATTGATTGCTTTTTTAGCACGTAAAATAGGAAGGGGACAGTTTAATCCACGTGCATCTAATTCGTCATTAAAATCAGTCATTGACATTTTCTCCATGTATATTAGTAAAACCTGATATTTAAATGTACCTTATCATTAAAACAAACATTCCGCTATAATTTTATAGGAAGCCTAAAATAAGTCATTTAAAATCATCGCTAGGAAAGATAGTATCAAGCTATAAATCAGATCATAATTTGGGGTTAAATCCACTAGCTGATACATCTTCAATATATAAACATAAGCAGAGGCTATTTTGCAACTTAACTTTACAAAAATGCATGGGCTAGGCAATGATTTTGTTGTTATTAATGCCATTAATCAAACCATTAACCTTAGTGAAAAGCAAATTCGCTTTATTGCTGATCGCCGCTTTGGTATTGGTTGTGATCAAGTCTTATTAGTAGAATCGACACAACAAAAAGAGACTGATTTTCGTTATCGAATCTATAATGCCGATGGCGGTGAAGTTGAACAATGTGGCAACGGCGCACGCTGTTTTGCTACCTTTGTTCGCCAACAAGGTCTAACTGATCAAAAAAAGATTTCAGTTATCACCGCTTCTGGCAAAATAACCCTACACCTAGAAGATAATGAACAAGTCAGCGTCAATATGGGTTCACCAATTTTATTACCAGAAGCTATTCCTTTTGTTGCAAAAAAACAGAAAGATCAATATGATATAACCATCTCTGGAAGTATAATCCCCATCAGTGTTGTCTCCATGGGGAATCCCCACGCGGTTATCATCGTTGATGACATCCAAACTGCGGCAGTGGAAACCTTAGGACCTTTAGTACAACAAAGTAAATATTTCCCCAATCAGGCAAATATTGGCTTTATGCAAATCATCAATAAAAACCATATTAAATTACGTGTTTATGAACGTGGCTCAGGTGAAACACTTGCCTGCGGGACAGGCGCATGTGCCGCTATGGTTGCAGGGCAATTGCAAGGTTTACTGGATGATTCTGTGAAGGTTTCCTTGCCAGGTGGCGATTTATTAATTCGTTGGGCTGGTGGAGATAATCCCGTTATGATGACGGGCCCTACAGCAACTGTATTTACAGGAAGTATAACAATATGAGTTCACATTTAAAGCAAATGGAAAATACCGTTACTGATCAATTAATTGATGAAACTAATATCGCTAATTATCTGCGCCAAAATCCTGACTTTTTTCAGCGTCATACTGAGTTTCTGGAAAAACAACATATTTCACATCAGAATATTGGTTCAGCTACATCATTAATCGAACGCCAAGTGGCTGTTCTAAGAGAAAAAAATACCCATCTTGAAGGACAATTAGATAATCTACTACGCGCCGCACGCAGTAATGAACAAATTATGGTGCGCTTGCAGCATTTAACACTTGAGCTATTGCGCGCTGAAAACCTCAATGAAATGATTGCCGTTTGTCAGGACGTATTACGCAGTGATTTTAATTCTGACTATATTGCTATTCGCCTGATTAAAAAGACACGCAAAAATAGCCAGAACCAAAAAAACCTACACTTTATAAATGCCAACAATGCCAGTTTAAAACAATTTGATAATCTATTTATCAGCGGCAAGCCCTTCTGCGGAACACTCCCTGATAAACAACAAAAATTTCTCTTCTCTGCACATATGGATGATGTTAAATCTGCCGCCCTACTCCCGCTACAAACCACCCAAAATATTGGCATCTTAGCGCTTGGAAGCAAAAGTGAAAAACGCTTTCATTCAGGGATGGGAACCGTTTTTATTAGTCATCTTGGTGATTTGATTTCTAATGCACTTGCGCAACATGTGAAATAACACCCGTCTCGCCTAACGGCATCGGCGCAAAAAAAAGATAAACCATTCATTCCTTTTGCAGACACTGCATTTCTGCGAGAAATTATTTTTATCCGCGCTTGGAGGCATAGTGAAGCATCATCAAACTAAAAATACTGAGTTGCAACACTTCCATGATTATTTACGTTATGAGAAACACTACTCCTCCCACACACTCACTAGTTATCAACGCGATTTAAAACAATTTTCGCAGTGGCTCATAGAGCTAGAGCGTATCGATAACTCAGCATTAAAATCAGTAGCCGTTATTGACGCAGATAATCAACTAATCCGCAACTGGATCGCACAACTGTATCGTCAAGGTATTAGCGGTAGAACAATCCAGCGTAAACTATCTACTTTGCGTAGCTTTTATCAGTTTATGTTGCGCGAAGAGAAAATAAAAAAAAATCCAGCCGTTGATATTCGCGCGCCTAAATCCCCACGCAAACTACCCTCTACACTTGATGTTGATAGTATCAGTCGTTTACTCGAACTACCCAATGACAGCAAGCTTGCCATTCGTGACTGTGCAATATTGGAGCTATTCTACTCATCAGGATTACGTTTATCGGAATTGGTCAATCTGAATATTGACCATATTAACCTGACTGATAGTACTCTGCGCGCATATGGAAAGGGCGCTAAAACACGCATCCTGCCCATTGGTAGCAAAGCCAAGCAAGCACTGCAAGCATGGCTCAAACAGCGCAACGCCAATCCAGATGAACATGCTCTTTTTATTAGTAATCGAGGCAAGCGCCTCACTCCTCGCGCTATTCAACTGCGAGTCAATCACTGGCAACATAAACAAGGTCTGGAACAACCTGTTCATCCACATAAACTACGCCACTCTTTTGCCAGTCATTTACTAGAATCATCAGGCGACTTACGCGCAGTACAGGAGTTGCTTGGACATGCTGATATAAGCACCACTCAAATATACACCCACCTAGATTTTCAGCAT
>DRMS01000137.1 GCA_011322515.1 Leucothrix mucor | reverse complement strand
CTCTCTGGCACAACTATTTCCTATCGTTATTTTTAATGTGGCGTAGTCTACTCTCTATTTATGACAAATTCCTGTCAGCTATTTTGGATGGGAGGAGACTTGATTATTCGTTTTCAATAAACCAAAATATAGGGTGGATGCATTACTTATACTCTCTCCTACCGACTGAAAAACTAAAGTTTTCACTCTTAAAGCACGCTGGTAGTTAAAGGCATTATTTGACATCCTTCATATGTCAGTTGACAATTCTGTAGCACGTATGCAACCTAAGCAGAATACGGGAGGTCGTGGCAACGCGCTATCCCATCGTATGTAAACTTCATACAGACCACAAAGGTGTAAACTACTTTTCTATGTCGTGAAAGATGCCCATGATCGAAACTATTTTAAAATTGTTTTCAAATCTTGCGTATGTTCAGCAGCTTTACGTCCTAAATCTGTTAAATACCCCCCATCATCCTGTGTGATTAAACCTTTACTAAATAGGCGTTTTGCAGCCGCAATAGTCTCCTTTGGTGCTTCATGATGAACTTTAATACCATCCTGTTCATTAAGTAAGTTAAATTGCATTAGGACATTAAGTTCTGACGTCAGTTCTGTATTAAAAGGCATGATATTCCTTGTTGAGTTAAATAATTCGGGAGGCATTTTAACAGTAACCCAATAAAAAAGGGATGCTAATTAGGACTAAGAATTCAATAGTACCTGAAACTATCATCAGCCTTTTTATCCCTAATCATCCGATCTCAATCGTTACATAGTTCTGCTATGCGCCTCTTGAGATTGAGTGATCAAAAATGAAAATTCATCCGTTAATTTCGCGTCTTATTAAATTCTTAGTCCTTAGCATCCCTCTTATTTATTCAGTCATCATCTTAAAATCATGAAATCTTTTGATCCAGATCACCAGCAACATACTGCTGAGACATTTCATCAAGTGAGTAGATTTTAGTAATCTTACTGGCTTGACCTGCACTATTAAACGCTTCATAGCGTGCTTTACAGATTTCTTTCATACCATTAGTTGCTTCTTTCAAGAACTTACGTGGGTCAAAGTTTGATGGGTTATCTTTTAGATGTCTACGCACAGACCCTGTTGATGCCATACGCAAGTCAGTATCAATATTAACTTTAGTCACACCACTCTTAAGACCTTCAACGATTTCTGCAACAGGAACACCATAGGTCTGTCCCATATCACCACCAAAGTCATTAATGATTTTAAGCCAATCTTGTGGTACGGATGAAGAGCCGTGCATAACAAGATGCGTATTAGGAAGACGAGCATGGATTTCTTTGATGCGGTCAATACGCAAGATTTCGCCCGTTGGCTCTTGAGTAAACTTATAAGCACCGTGTGACGTGCCGATAGCGATTGCTAATGCATCAACATTGGTTGCTTTAACAAAATCGGCCGCTTCTTCAACAGAAGTTAATAGCATATCAAGGTCTAGTTTACCTTCAGCGCCATGTCCATCTTCTTCACCCATTTCACCTGTTTCAAGTGAACCTAAACAACCTAACTCGCCTTCTACAGATACACCGCCCGCATGTGCCATTTTGACTACTTCGGCAGTAACGGCAACATTATACTCAAAAGATGCTGGGGTTTTGCAATCGGCTTCTAATGAGCCATCCATCATCACTGAGGTGAATCCAGACTGAATAGAACGTAAGCAAACTGCTGGCTCAGAACCGTGATCCTGATGCATGACGATTGGAATATGGGGATACATTTCAGTTGCAGCGATAATCAGGTGACGCAAGAAAGGCTCGCCTGCATAACCACGAGCGCCTGCTGAACCTTGCATAATAACAGGTGAGTTAGTCTCATCTGCTGCCTGCATAATCGCGTGGACTTGCTCCATATTATTGACATTAAATGCGGGCATACCGTAGTTATTTTCTGCGGCATGATCTAAAAGTTGGCGCATGGATATTAGAGCCATGTGATTCTCCTTAAGGGGTTAATAATAAAAATAATTCAGTAATTTAGATGGCAGTACAGCAAACGGCAAGTTCACACAATAAACTGAGGTTTAAATTCCCAATAAATGCATTGAATAATCTATTCCTCACAAGTAATTGTGAACTTACTATTCTAAACGAGTTCCTAGAAGGCAGTCCGAAAACTAAAGACCCCGCGTTTTCTACATAGTGCGTTTTATATTTTTAAAAAACACTGCATGCAGTAGGCAAGAAGTGATCATGGTAGTTTTCGGATAGTCTTCTAGTCATTAATGGCGGTCTGGATTTTCATCAATTTTAATGATTTTAAGCATATTGGTTCCGCCATTGATACCTAATAAATCACCTTTTGTTATGATGACTAAGTCACCATCTTCAACTTCTCCTCTAGCGAGCAAGCTATTCACAGCAACGCAATTCGCTTGTCTTGGATTGGTCAGTTCTTCTTCTAATAAGATGGGATAGACACCACGGTACATGGTCACGCGGCGACAGGTTTTGTTATGGGTGGTTAAGGCAAATATAGGTGTGCTTGAACTAATACGAGACATCCAGCGAGCAGTTGCACCAGATTCAGTTAACGCAGCAACGGCCTTAACATTCATATGATTACCAATATACATGGACGCCATTGCAATCGCTTCATCTGCACGTTTGAAGTTATCACCTAGGCGATGTCCTGATAGCGTGACTTCTGACGAGTGCTCTGCTTCTAAGCAGATTTTTCCCATTATTTCTACAACCAATGCGGGATTGTGTCCTGTAGCGGTCTCACCTGATAGCATCACTGCATCCGTTCCGTCCCTGACAGCATTAGCAACATCAAAAACTTCCGCACGGGTAGGAATATTATTAGTGGTCATGCTTTCCATCATTTGGGTAGCAGTAATGACGGCTCTATCTAATTGTCTAGCGCGTTTAATGAGCATTTTTTGTGCTTGTGGCAGATTAGCATCACCAATTTCAACCCCCAGATCACCACGCGCTACCATAATCACATCGGAGGCTTTAATAAGACCATCTAATACCGACTCCTCACCCTCGTTAGGTTCTACGAAGGAATCAGCACGCTCTATTTTAGCCACAATAGCGGCATCCCCCCCCGCCTCTTCCATTAGTTTTCTAGCAAGATTGAGATCTTTACCACTTTCTGGAAAAGAAACGGCAAGAAAATCAACATTAATTTCAGCGGCTAATTTAATATCTTGCTTATCTTTGTCGGTTAACGCATCAGCAGATAAGCCACCACCACGGCGGTTAATGCCTTTATTATCTGATAGTTCCCAGCTATTGACCGCTACCGTATAAATTTTTTGTTGATCAATTCCTGTAACACGCAAAACAAGCCGACCATCATCGAGCCATAGCTCATCTGAGACATTGACATCATTAGGTAAATTCTTATAGGTGATACCCACTTGATGTTGATCCCCTGCATCGGATGCTAATCCTGCATCAAGAATAAATTTATCACCTGTATTAAGCTTAATTTTTCCTTCTTTAAATTTCTCAGTGCGAATTTTTGGTCCTTGCAAATCACCAAGAATAGCAACGGTACGATTCGCTTTCTTTGCTGCTACACGCACCATTTTTGCACGGGATTTATGTTCTTCAGATGACCCGTGCGAAAAATTTAATCGCACCACATTTACACCTGCTTTTACAATAGCATCAATAGACTCAGGGGTACTGGTAGCGGGTCCAAGTGTCGCAACGATTTTTGTTCTTCTCATGGAAGATATAGTCCTTTATTGTTGTTTTTCAAAACGACAGCCATCGAGTCTAAGTAGGAGGCTATAATCAATCTAACAAAATAAACGAGAAAAGCGTTAGATTTATTGCATCCTCTTTCTCCTACTTAGACTTAGCGGTAGCTTTGTCTTAAAGTGATTATCCTTTAGCTCGCTCTTCCAGCATCGCTACGACAGGTAGCTTTTTACCTTCTAAGAACTCAAGGAATGAACCACCACCCGTCGAAATATAAGATACTTTATCTGCAATATTATATTTATCAACAGCTGCCAATGTGTCACCACCACCTGCAACTGAGAATCCATCAGATTCCGCAATTGCCATAGCGATTGCTTTCGTTCCTGCACCAAACTGGTCAAATTCAAATACGCCAACAGGCCCGTTCCAAACGATAGTGCCTGCATTTTTGATGATTTCTGTCAGTGCTTCTGCTGAGTCAGGACCAATATCAAAAATCATATCGTCATCAGAAACATCCGCAACATTCATCGTAGTCGCTTCTGCCATCTCAGAGAATTCTTTGCCACAAACAACGTCAGTAGGAACAGGAATACTGCCATCATTTGCTTCTGCGTTTGCTTTTAGCTCTTTAGCGGTTTCAACTAAAGACTCTTCATACAGTGATTTACCCACATTGTGACCTTCAGCGGCAATAAAGGTATTGGCAATCCCCCCCCCGACAATAAGCTGATCAACCACTTTTGATAGAGAGTCTAGTACGGTCAATTTAGTAGAAACCTTTGCACCGCCTACTAAAGCAACAAAGGGACGTGCTGGATTATCTAAAGCCTTACCTAACGCTTCTAACTCACCTGCAAGTAGAGGTCCTGCTGCTGCGGTTGGCGCAAATTGACCTGCACCATGTGTTGATGCTTGTGCGCGATGTGCAGTACCGAATGCATCCATCACATAGACATCACAAAGTGCGGCATACTGCTTTGATAGTACTTCATCATTCGCTTTTTCGCCTTCGTTAAAACGTACATTTTCTAATAAAACCACATCACCATCATTTAACTCAGGTGAGTTATCTAAATAGTCTTTGATTAATTTAACATCACTACCTAAAAGACCACTCATATGTTCAGCAACAGGTGCTAGTGAGAATTGCTCTTCTGGAGAACCTTCGGTTGGACGACCCAAATGCGACATAATCATTACTTGTGCGCCAGCTTTGACTAGCGTTTCAATTGAAGGCATTGATGCACGAATACGTTTGTCAGAACTTACTTTGCCGTCTTTAATGGGCACATTGAGATCCTGACGGATTAAAACGCGTTTACCTTTTAGATCAAGATCGGTCATATTGATAATAGACATGGGTTCCCCTTGGAAAGATTGTAGTGGTGTTAAGCTAAAACTATCGGATAAAAACTATAGTGTAGTGTTTAGCGAATAATTCTATAGATGAAGTTGTAGCCTGTGTTTCGCTATCACTCAACACAGGCTATAAGTTGTCGGGTTACATTATTTCGCTAGACTCAATAAGCTAACCCGACCTACATTCTGCCTTCAATTAACTGTTAGCAACGTGCTCAGTTAAACGAAGCATGTTACAGGTGTAGCCGTACTCATTATCATACCAAGAAACAACTTTAACGAAGGTATCGTCTAGTGCAATACCTGCGCCAGCATCAAAAATGGATGATGCGCTGTAGCCACGGAAGTCAGATGAAACGACTTTCTCATCGGTATAGGCGAGTGTGCCTTTCATTTCCCCTTCTGAAGCTTCTTTGATCGCTGCACAAATCTCATCATAAGTGCCTGGCTTGTCTAATTCACAAGTTAAGTCAACAACCGAAACATCAACGGAAGGAATACGGAAAGCCATTCCTGTTAGTTTGCCGTTAAGCTCAGGCAATACAACACCTACCGCTTTAGCAGCACCTGTTGAAGAAGGGATGATGTTTTCAAAGACAGAACGTCCACCGCGCCAATCTTTCTTAGAGGGGCCATCAACCGTCATTTGTGATGCAGTGGCTGCATGAACTGTTGTCATAAGACCACGCTTTAGTCCCCAGTTATCATTGATAACTTTAGCGATAGGAGCAAGACAGTTCGTGGTACAAGAAGCACCAGAAACAATTGCTTGTCCATCATATTCCTTATGGTTTACGCCATAAACGAACATGGGGCCGCCATCTTTACAAGGAGCTGATTGAATAACTTTCTTCGCGCCAGCATCAATATGTGCCTGACAGCTTTCTTGTGTTAAGAAGAAACCAGTACAGTCAATAACGATTTCTGCGCCAACCTCGTCCCATTTTAGATCCGCAGGATTACGCTCAGCAGAAAGACGAATCTTTTGTGTTCCATCAATAATGAAGTTATCACCCTCAACCGCTACGTCACCGTCAAAACGCCCATGAGCAGTATCATACTTAAGCATATAAGCAAGATAATCATTCTCAAGTAGATCATTAATTCCAACAACTTCTAGACTTGGAAAGTCTTTTTTAATTGCGCGAAATACCATACGACCGATACGACCAAATCCATTAATTCCAACTTTTGTAGCCATGTATTTTCTCCTGAAAATTGATAAAAAATAATTTTTATCAAAAATTTATTAAACCCTAAATATAAAATCAATACACCCCTTTCTCTAAAGCTAACCCAATAGAAAGGAGTTTGTAGTTATAGCTCGTATGGAGTGCAATGGAAATAAGGGAAAAGTTGATCGCGCACAATATCAATCCTTAATGTGCCAGAATACAGTTCCCCATATTTCGCAAAGCTTCATACGGGCTACGATGAAGTTAGCTAATTAAGCAACTTCATTAATTGCTTTGCTTACAGCGTCTGTTGTAATACCGAAGTATTCAAATAGCTCAGGTGCTGGCGCTGACTCACCGAAAGTTTTCATGCCAATCACTTTGCCGTTCATACCGACATATTTCCACCAGCCATCCATAATCGCAGCTTCAACCGCAACACGCGCAGTCACAGCAGTAGGAAGAACAGACTCTTTATAAGCATCATCTTGCATTTCATAGACTTCAACAGAAGGCATAGAAACAACACGGACTTTTTTATCAGAGGCTTCTGCCGCTTCCATTGCTAGTTGTACTTCTGAACCTGTTGCAATCACGATAACATCAGGTGTTCCATCGGTATCTTTAAGGATATAACCGCCTTTAGCCACATTCGCAATCGTCGCCTCATCACGTACTTGGAAAGGAAGGTTTTGACGAGAGAAGACTAAAGTCGATGGACGCTTATCATTTTCAATCGCATCTTTCCATGCCACTACGGTTTCAACCGTATCACATGGTCTCCACACTGCCATGTTGGGAATCATACGTAGTGTTGGGATTTGCTCAACACATTGGTGGGTCGGTCCATCTTCACCTAAGCCAATAGAGTCATGGGTGTAAACGAAGATAGTGCGAATCTTCATGAGGGCAGCCATACGCAATGAGTTACGCGCATACTCAGAGAACATGAGGAAAGTAGCACCATAAGGCATTAAACCACCATGCAGTGTGACCCCGTTCATAATGGCAGACATACCAAACTCACGCACACCGTAAGAGATATAGTTACCTGCAAAATTCATTTCTTCAGAGCCATGATCGTCATTGATACGAATTGACTTATCATTGAAGGTATTATTTGATGGTGATAGATCAGCAGAACCACCTAAAAACTCAGGAAGCATCGGTGCAAACCCGTTTAGCGCGCCCTTAGAGGCAACACGTGTTGCTGGAGATTCTGCTTTCTCATTCGTTTCTGCAATAAACTTCTGTGCTTGCTCTTCAAAATCAGCAGGAAGATCACCCGCCATGCGACGTGTAAATTCTGCGGCTTCCTCTGGGAATGCTTTTGCATAGGCTGCAAATTTCTCATCCCACGCGGCTTCTGCTGATTTCCCTGCGTCTTTAGCATCCCAACCTGCATACACATCATCAGGAATTTCAAAGGGAGCATAATCCCAACCCATATTTTTACGAGCATCCGCAAGTGCTGCTTCACCTAAGGCTTCACCGTGGATATTATGTCCGCCTTCTTTCTTATCGCCCGCTGTGCCGATACCTTTACCAATAATTGTTTTACAACAAATTAGAGAAGGCTTATCGGATGCAATTGCAGCTTCTGTTGCGGCTTTGATAGCGTCAGCATCATGTCCATCGATAGACTGTACATGCCAGTTAGACGCTTCAAAACGCATCGGCGTATTATCAGCAAACCAGCCATCAACATTACCATCGATAGAGATATTGTTATCATCATAGAAGCAGATCAACTTACTCAGACCAAAAGACCCTGCTAGTGAGATTGCTTCCTGAGAGATACCTTCCATCAAACAACCATCACCTAGAAAAACGTAGGTGTTATGGTCAACAATTTCATGACCGTCTTTATTAAACTGTGCCGCCATTACTTTTTCAGCCAGTGCAAAACCAACTGCATTCGTAATACCTTGTCCTAGAGGCCCTGTTGTGGTTTCAATACCAGGCGCATAACCATACTCAGGGTGACCTGGCGTTTTAGAGTGTAATTTACGGAAACTTTTAAGATCCTCAATGGATAAATCATAGCCAGTCAAATGCAACACAGAATAAGGCAGCATAGAGCCATGACCATTAGACATAATAAAGCGGTCACGATCAGCCCAATCTGGGTTCGTTGGGTTGTGCTTCATAAAGTCGTTATAGAGAACTTCGGCAATATCTGCCATTCCCATTGGTGCTCCTGGATGTCCTGAATTAGGAATCTGAACAGCGTCCATTGTTAATGCGCGAATAGCGTTTGCCAATTGGCTACGATCTGACATTTATAAATCTCCTTAAAGAGTTTTTAGATAATTTGTGTGATGGGTGATAATTATTGTCCCTGCAAAAAAAATTATTATTGTCCTTGAATTATATTTTACTAACTCCTATAAAAAGCAGTCAGCATCAATATCTGTCTTTGTAGGTGGCAAATTATAAAGCGGAAATGTGGCATAAAATTATGTGTACTACACTTTGAGCAGAGGTAATTTAATCGCCTATTATATCAACATGTTACTAGCGTCATTAACGTCAACAGTATGTAATATTGATAAAAATTGAGGGTAGCATTTTGTCTGAGAATGCTGAATTGGGCAACCTCCATTTCGGGATATGCTGAATGTTTGCTGAATGAAAAAGGATGTTTTAGAGTATAGTGTTTTGATATGGCTATGTTTTTTACCACTAATTGAAATATTTTATAGGCATATAGCTAAAACCCATAAAATGCATTTTGAATCCACTCTATTTGGGAGGTATTGCCTTCAACAGCAACCACATCAAAACGCATTGCATCTTGCGGTGCATTTTTCTGCTGATAATGAAGTGCTGTTTTAATAATACGTTGTTGCTTAGCTAGCGTAACACTGGCTGCAGCACCACCGTACTGGCGGTTCTTGCGATAACGTACCTCAATGAAAACGACAGTATTACCATCACCCATAATTAAATCAATTTCGCCATAACGACTGAAAAAATTACGCTGTAGCAGATGCAGACCGTTTGCCTGTAAATAATCACAAGCAAGCTGTTCAGTATCATCACCTTTTATTTTACTATCGATAGCACGTTTTTGGGTGTTTTTATTCATCATCTTTCGCTACCAATCTTGAGATTTTCACAGAAAAACAAATTACTTGAGTGAGGTATATTAAGACAGGATAAAGTCACGAGAAATACAGACTATATGAAGATATTGAATATTTTTTCAATGTCATAAGCAGTTGCAGAGAAAAAACGGTGGTTCTCCAAAAATTTTCTGTGGCTCGCTGCGTTAGGAAATTCCAAGTAATGAATTTACCCATATTGCGCTGAATTGCGCTGATTTTTTGTTCCTAATTGGAACATCTCAAGAGGGGCATAATTGCTCTACGCAACGATTGAGATAATTCAAGCAAGAGCAAAAGGGCAAGTAAGATGGGTAAAATCATTGCTTGGAACTTCCTTACTGCTCGCGCCCTAAGGAACGTGCGCGAAACAACTTCCCGATCTCCAACTTGTCTTTTTATCCCAGCTTGGATGATCTCATTCGTTGCGTAGAGTAACTATGCGCCTCATGAGTTCATCCAATCTGAAATAAAAATTCTGCGTTAGAACTTCGGGGAGTTATTCCGTGCACGCTCCTAAACTACTTTTCCATTTGGCTAAGGATGCCGATTATTTTTCTTTTTTAACTGCCGAATTGTAAACCGCCCCGCATGAAGTGCATTGGGAATGTTACCTTTGGATGGTTTGCTATTAATAATATCAACCATAATTGAAGCACAATACCCAGCCGTTGTCAGCCCACGCGAGCCTAATCCCGCTAACACAAATAGCCCTTGTAAATAACGTCCTACAGGGTATTGCTTCCACTGTTTTCCTTGATGAATATCGGCGTAATCACGCTGGTAATGTGTTTGATTAATTAACCCACCCGCATAAGGAAAACGGTCGGGAGTAGTCATGCGTATTGCCGCATGGCTACTTTTTATCTTCCCTAATGAATCATAAAAATCAGGTAGATAGTGATTAAGCTGTTGTTGATTAATCGCATCAGCCTGTGGATTTATAATGGCTTGGTCACTATTGCGTTCAAAGGTCGCGCCAAAGATATGTTGCCCCTTAACCGCAGGGGTTAAGTACCCCTCATGTCCAATAATCATCTGTAGTTTTGCAGATGCCATGCTGGCGTTTGCCTGAGAGGTTTGCCCCAGAACAGGCATAATGGGCAGGTGTTTTGTTTGCTCAAACTGGGTTAAGTCTTTTCCATTGGCAATGACCACTACCTCTGCCTGAGCCAATAACGTATTCGTCGCATCTAAAACCTGCCATTGCTGTTGATCTTGCTGTAAGTGCAATGCTTCTCTGTGCAATAAAACCTCACAATTAGGATGATCAATGAGCGCTTGGCAAAAACTAGCAGGACTAATCCAGCCACCTTGCGGAAAGTAGGTGCTTTTATAGAGGGATGTAATACCACTACGTTGCTGAGTTTGTTCCGCAGTTAGGCATTGTAAAAAATCATTGGCAAACCCACGTTGTTGTAATGCTACCCAACGCTTTTCTTCACGTGGATTATGTGCTAGCTGTAATACGCCACACAGCGAATAGTCAATTTGTTTTTTTGCTGATTTAAGTTGTGTCAGTTGGTTTAAGGTGTAAGCAAATGCCACGCTATAAAAACTTTCCCCCAAGCTAGGGAGGGCTGTCACTTTAGGCATAATCGCCCCTGCAATATTGCCCGAAGCTTCTGCTGCCAGTTTATGATGGCGTTCTATTAGCATTACCTGCCAGCCTGTTTGTAATAAATGCCATGCACTTTGACAACCTGCAATGCCACCGCCGATTACAATTGCCTGTTTTTTATCCCAGTTGAATTGGGGGTAATCAAACCACGGTGTTGCTATTTTATTTTTGCTCATCATTTGTCAGCCAGTTTAAGGCGGGGCAGTTAATGTTTCTGCCTATTCACCCGCACCCTTCGACAAGCTCAGGAAGCGATGTCCTGAGTCTACCGAAGGGCTAGTTCCCTGAGCTTGTCGAAGGGTGCAGGTTTTTGCTATGACGTTACTTGTCTCGCCTTAAGTTGGTAGCCACAAATAGGATTGTTAATCTTTTTTAGCACTCTCTGCATCTTTAACACGCCATCGTTTTTTCAAAAAACTCACTCCCGCAAACCAATCCCCCTATTCAATAAATACATCGCAAAGCTAAATAGCAATACAATAAATACCAATAAGAGTGCAAAACTAGAAAGTGGGCTGATGTCTGAAATACCTAAAATACCATAGCGGAATCCATTCACCATATAGAGTACAGGATTAAACATCGATACATCACGCCAAAAATCTGACAGCATATTCACCGAATAAAATACACCACCAAGATAGGTTAAGGGAGTCAAAATAAACACGGGAATAATATTGATCGCATCAAAAGTTTTAGCAAAAACGGCATTAATAAACCCTGCAATGGAGAATAAAAAAGCAGTAAGAAAAACGATCCCAAGGGTAATAAAGGGGTGTTGAATAGTAAGATCCGTAAAAAATGAGGCAACAATTGTTACCATGATACCAACGCCTAAACCACGCGCTACGCCACCTGTAATAAAGCCTAATAGAATCACAATATTGGGTGTAGGCGAAATGAGTAGTTCTTGCACAGAACCATGCATTTTAGAAGAGAAAAAGGAGGAGACAACATTGGAATAAGCATTGGTAATCACTGACATCATAATCAGACCAGGGACAATATAATCAATATATTCAAAGCCATCCATTTCACCAATGGCTTTACCAATCAGATTACCAAAAATAACAAAATATAAGCTCATGGTAATCGCGGGCGGTAGAATAGTTTGCACCCAAATACGTGAAAAGCGCAGGATTTCTTTAATGGAAATGGTTTTATAAGCGGTAAATACTTGTTGCCAATTCATACTGCCTCCTTCTTATGATGATGCTTATTGATACGTTGCATAAATAGCTCTTCAAGGCGATTACTTTTATTGCGCATACTCGATATGCAAATATTATGTTGACTGAAAAAGTCAAATACGAGGTTAAGTGAACGACTTTTATCAAGTGTTACTTCTACAGTATTGGCATCGCGCAGATGTAGTTTAAATGCAACGCTGTGCGGCAATTTGCTAATAGACTCTTTTAAATCCAGCACAAAGGTTTCGGTTTGTAAGCCAGAGAGTAATTCTCCCATACTGGTGTTTTCGATTACATCACCTTGATCAAGGATGGCAATGTTATGGCATAGATTTTCAGCTTCCTCCAGATAATGTGTGGTGAGGATAATGGTGGTTCCTGAGGTATTTAAGGCGCTTAAAAATTCCCACATGGAACGGCGAATTTCAATATCCACCCCAGCGGTTGGCTCATCTAAAATCAATAATTTTGGTTTATGCACCAAGGCACGCGCAATCATTAAGCGTCGTTTCATGCCACCTGAAAGATTTTTTGCTTTTTCTTTGCGCTTATCCCATAAATCCAGATGGTTTAATAATTCTTTGGCGCGTAGAAACGCTTCTTGTCGAGCAATGCCATAATAGCCACCCTGATTGACTATAATTTCAATCAGTGGCTCAAAAATATTGAAGTTAAATTCCTGCGGTACAAGACCAATAAAGGACTTAGCAAGATTGCGTTCGGTATCAAGATCATGTCCAAACACTTCGATTTTCCCCGATGTTTTATTGGCTAGCGAGCAGATACTATTAATAGTGGTCGATTTACCTGCACCATTTGCCCCCAGTAGCGCAAAGAAATCCCCCTGATGAACACGAAGATCAATGCCATTGAGCGCAGTAAAACCATTATCATAGGTTTTCTTTAAATTACTGATCTGTAAAGCGGGTGGATAATCGCCACTGTTTAGATTTAAGGAGTTTTCAGCCATACTATAACCTATCATTCTTTTTTGAGCGGAAGCGGATTATAAACTGCTGAGGCAGAAAAAAATAATAGAAGGTTTCTAACTATGAAAATATTGATTGTGTTAATCCTATTAGCAGGGTTATTGCTTGCCTCTCTAGCACTAAATTATATCTTTTACAAAAAAGTATCTAGCCTAGTCACTCTTTTGTACGCATCAAAGCTAGATCCAAACGGTTTAAATCGTTATCCCACCGCCACACTACCTGATCAATTAATAACAAATAAAACGAGTAAACCCAAAGTGATGTTTTATGGTGATTCGCGCGCATTGAGCTGGACTAATCCTGCGTTTGATCACTATGATTTTATTAACCGCGCCATTGGTGGGCAAACTTCAATCCAAATAGCAGCAAGATTTCAAGCGCATGTGGTTGCG
>DRMS01000136.1 GCA_011322515.1 Leucothrix mucor | reverse complement strand
TAGCTTCTCATAACTTGCAGGTAGCCTTATAAAACAATAGCTTATAGTGTTTTACAAAATCAGAAATGATTATTTTTATAGCTAAATTTCATTTTTTCACTTTCTAAAAAGAAAAAATCAATGGTTTAGCTATGCTAAAAACCAAAGCGTCTATTTTTTATCCACTGCAAGTTATTGATTTTAAACGTGCCTGTAGATTATGAGAAGTTACTAATATATAACTTCTCATAATCCACAGCCAACGTTCTGAATAATTTCAACCATAGGAGGGAGCTGATTTTTTTCTGAGGTTCGATCCGTTAGGTATTTTCAGAATGAAATACCGTGCTCTCGACAGGTTTTCTTTAAACTTGCAAAAGTATCTCGACATCGCCGACCATTTTCACTTCGAGTACTTCCGCTAATTTTTCGTTTTTTCACATACTCTCGAATATCGCTTTCACTTAAATTATTCTGTTTATAACGAATTCTGCTTGTGCTGTAAGGAACTGATATATATGTTTAAAATGTATAAACACACGAATAAGTAGTGTAAATTCATGGCAGTTAGGAAGTTTCAAGTAATGAATTTACCTAATATTGCGCCTCTCTACGCAACGAATGAGATCATCCAAGCTGGGATAAAAAGGCAAGTTAGAGATCGGGAAGTTGTTTCGTACACGTTCCTAAGTACTTACTCCAAGTTGCCCACAAAAAAAAGCCCCATCTAAAAAAGACAGGGCTTTTTTATTGCCAACTCAATATTAAACCAAGTTAGCAGTAAGTGAACTTAAAGAAGCGACCTACTTATGTACGCCTAGCTTCTCTCTCCAACCTGGGAAAAGTGAATCTGCATCACCTGGGAATGACTCAAATGCACGCGCAAACTCTTTGTGATCTTTAGCAAACTCAACAGGGTCAGCACCTTCTAAGTAACACTGGTAAGATTGCTTCAATGAGATAGCACCATCAGCGGGGCTGTCGATGTGACCGTATGAACCACCACCTGATGTATTGATTACATCACCGTGACCTAGGTTCTCAAAGAATCCAGGTAGACGTAGTGCGTTCATGCCACCAGAGATAATGGGTGTCGTTGGCTTCATACCATTCCATTTCTGGTAGTAAACAGGACCTTGACACTCATCACGCTCGATCATGTAAGCCATAACTTTATCTTCGTTACCACCTTCCATTTTACCAAAGCCCATTGTTCCTACATGGATACCAGAAGCCCCCATTAGACGAGACATTTTAGCTAGGATGTAAGCCGTGTAACCACGCTTAGATGAAGGAGATGTAACAGCTCCATGACCTGCACGATGATAATGTAAGTACTGTGATGCATACTGACGACGAGCTGTAGTAACCATTCCTGGACCACCCACATAACCATCAACTAGGAAAGCAACGCGAGGCGCATCTTCACCGAAAGTCTCAAGTACGAAGTCAGCACGAGCACACATTTCGTAGTGATCGTCAGCGGTGATGTTAGCAGAGAATAATTTAGCTTCACCTGTCTCATCTTGTGCGCGTTTCATTGCGTCATGTACAAGCGGAAGAACCTTTTTCATCGGACAGAAAACTTGGTTTCCTTGAGGCTCGTCATTCTTGATAAAGTCACCACCCAGCCAGAACTGGTAAGCCGCCTCTGCAAATGGCTCAGGACGTAGACCAAGCTTAGGCTTGATAATAGTACCAGCGATATAACCACCCGCATTATAATCACGACCTAATAGACCCCAAAGATCATTGATAGATTTAGCAGGACCATCAAATAATGCAAGCATTGCAGGTGGTACAAAGAAGTCAAACATCTGTGCGTCTGCAACATCACCCATGCCTTGGTTATTGCCAATAGCAAGCGTAAGGAAAGAAACGATCATTGCACGACCATCTGTAACATTACGATCAAATAGCTCATTAGGATAAGCGATTTTCATAATGCCTTTTGCTTCGTCAATTTCGTATACTAAAGCGTCAACGCCTTTAGTGAAATCATCTGTAGTAGAAACTTCTACATTAGTACCTGTTGAAGACTCTGCCGCAAAGTGAGCAGCAGTTTCTAAATAACCACCAAAACCTGGCATTGGGTGCATGGTGTAAGCAACTAGTATGTGCTTACCTTCTGATACTAGCGTATCTTCGTCTAAACTTAAGTCTGCATAACGACCTGACTGATCCATTTTATAGATTCCTTTGTTATGGGTGATTACATGGATTCACCTGTGTAGCCCCGAACCGATGTGTAACACCCTTCTAAATAGTAAATTTAAGAGCCTGTATAAATCTAATAATCAGATATACAGTGCGGCGCATTATACCCATCTAAAAAATATAAGCAAAAATTATTATTAGATATTTATTTATAAGAATTACTTATATATACTGGCGCGTCCTATGAAAATTACCATATCACAATTGCATATTTTTGAAGCATTGGTTAAAACCAAGAGTTACACACGTGCAGCTAAATCATTGGGTAAGACGCAACCTGGTGTTTCGGCACAGATGAAGCAGTTAGAAGAATATGTCTCTAGCTCCTTGTTTGAACGTCATAGGCAGGAGATTGTATTAACCAGCACAGGACAGATTTTATATGAACAAATAAAAGCCACCTTGATGCAATACCAGAATATAGAAACGGCTATTGGAAAAATTCAGGATATTGAAGTAGGTTGTATTGCTATTTCGGCAGCAACCACCTGCAATCATTTTATTTCGCATATGCTGGCTGATTTTGTGCATCAATATGATCAAATCAGTTTTTCCTTGGATATTACTAATCGTGCTCAACTGTTAAAACAATTAAAGGACTATGTGCCTGATTTTGTGGTGATGGGTGAACCGCCTGTAGGTCTTGGGCTGGAATCTGAAAAAATTATGCCAAATCCATTGGTGATGATTGCCAGCCCGAATCATAGGTTGGCACAATTAGCCAAGACAAAACAGATGCAATTAGAGGATGTTAGGTTGGCAGTATTTGTGATGCGCGAAAAAGGCTCTGGCACACGAGCTACAATTGAACGGCATTTTAAACAACAAGGGCATTGCTGTAAAAGCTCCTTTGAAATGGGGAGCAATGAAGCAACT
>DRMS01000135.1 GCA_011322515.1 Leucothrix mucor | reverse complement strand
TTAATAAAGATAAAGCCTTTAAAGAGGCGTTTCATGATACTAAAGGCGTATTGGATGGCGCTAAATTTATTCTTATGGAGCGCTTTGCCGATGATGCGGACTTGGCAGAAAAATTACGTGATTATATGAGTCACCATGCCAAACTACATTCTCAAGTAGTCAAGGATAAAGAAGCGGAGGGTGCAAAATACCGTGATTATTTTGATAATAAAGATGACCTTGCTAAAATCCCCTCGCACCGTGCCTTGGCTATGTTTCGTGGGCGTAATGAAGGTTTTTTACAATTAAAACTAGATATAGAACATGAGGCTGACAGGCTTCATCCTTGTGAAGCAATGATTGCTCTGCACTTTGACTTAGTCAATAAAGGACAAACGGCTGATACATGGTTGGCTGATGTGGTGCGCTGGACATGGCGCATAAAATTACATTTACGCTTAGAAACCGAGTTATTGACTCATTTACGCCAACAAGCAGAAATCGAAGCGATTGATGTGTTTGGTAAAAATATTAAAGATTTATTATTAGCCGCTCCTGCTGGACAGCGTGCGACCATTGGGCTTGATCCAGGTTTACGCACGGGTGTCAAAATTGCCGTTATTAGTAATACAGGGCAATATTTAGACTCCACAGCCATCTATCCCCATGCGCCTAGAAATCAGTGGGATCAATCCATTGCTGAACTAGCAAAACTAGCCGCTAAATATAAAGTGGAGCTATTGGCAATTGGTAATGGAACCGCATCACGTGAAACCGATAAGCTCTGTGCGGATTTAATCAAGCGTCATCCTGAATTAAAATTGCAAAAAATCATGGTTAGTGAAGCGGGCGCATCAGTGTATTCCGCTTCTGAAACCGCATCCAAAGAATTTCCTAACCTAGATGTGACCATTCGTGGCGCTATTTCTATTGCCAGACGTTTACAAGACCCTCTGGCTGAGCTAGTTAAAATTGAAGCCAAAGCGATTGGTGTAGGGCAGTATCAACACGATGTTAGCCAAGTACAGTTAGCTAAAAACCTTGATGCGGTGGTTGAAGACTGTGTAAATAGTGTCGGTGTGGAAGTGAATACCGCCTCCGCCGCTCTATTACGGCGTGTGGCGGGTTTAAATCAAACCATTGCAGATAATATTGTTGCACTGCGCGATGAAAAAGGACGCTTTAATAACCGCAAAGAGTTAAAAGATGTGGCACGTCTTGGACCAAAAGCATTTGAACAAGCGGCTGGTTTCTTGCGTATTCATCAAGGCGATAATCCACTTGATGCATCCGCAGTACACCCAGAATCTTATAGCGTGGTTAGCAAAATAGCCGCCGCCAATGATAGCGATATTGGTAAACTAATTGGCAATACTAGTACCTTAAAAAGCCTAAACCCTGCTGATTACACCAATGATAAATTTGGACTACCCACCATTATCGATATTATCAAAGAATTAGATAAACCAGGTCGTGACCCGCGCCCTGCATTTAAAACCGCCACCTTTAAAGAGGGCATTGAAAAAATATCTGATCTAAAAGAAAGTATGGTCTTAGAAGGCACTGTGACTAATGTGACTAATTTTGGTGCTTTTGTCGATATTGGTGTGCATCAAGATGGATTAGTGCATATTTCTGCCTTAGCCGACAGCTTTGTAAAAGACCCACATGATGTCGTCAAAGCGGGGGACATTGTTAAAGTTAAAGTGATGGATATTGATCAAGCACGTAAACGTATCGCACTGAGCATGCGCCTGAATGACAAAGTAGAGCAACAAGCAAAAACATCGTCAAGAAAGCCAACACAAAGAAAACCATCGCAACGCAAGCAACAAAAACGCCCCGCACATTCACAAAATACCACCCCCAGCAATAACGCCTTTGCTGCCGCCTTTGCTAAAGCACAGGGGAAGTAAGAATGATAAATAATACAAAGATAAAATTACTGGTGACAGGTGGCACGCTCGATAAACACTATAATGAACTCACGGGCGAACTGGTTTTTACGCAGACTTGTCTTCCTGAGATGCTACAACAAAGCCGTTGTAAAATGGATATTTCAATCCACACCGTATTGCTTAAAGATAGTTTGGAGATGGTGGATGCGGATCGACAAGCAATATTACACGCTTGTCAAAAGAGTGAAGAATCTTTACTTATTATTACGCATGGCACTGATAGCATGACATTGACAGCACAACATCTAGCCGCGCAAATAAAAGACAAAACTATTGTACTATTGGGCGCAATGATCCCTTATGAATTTAAACAATCCGATAGCTTATTTAATCTAGGTACGGCAGTTGCAGCGGTTCAATGTTTACCTGCGGGGATTTATATCACCATGAATGGCAAAATTTTTAATTGGGATAATGTTGTAAAAAACAAGCAGAAAGGAGTCTTTGAATCTACAGACTATTAACTTATCGATAGACTCAGAACACCGCATCTTGAGCTTGTCGAAGGATGCGAGGGCTACCAATTTAACATGGGACAGTTGCTTGGCTGGAATGGTAGGTCGGGTTAGATTTTTTTGCTTGCAAAAAAACGCAACCCAACAAGCATTGTGCAACTTGCTGGGTATTGCGTTGGGTTACGTTACCTCGCTACGCTTGATAAGCTAACCCGGCCTACGCAGAATTTGTCCCGCCTTAAATTGATAGCCATACCTTTTTTATTCCAGCCATCCTATTTCTTTAGCGGTCATTTTACCGATTAAACAATCTCCTAAAGACTCAGGAACAACTGCTAAATTGTTGGCATGGGGAATACGTCCCCCCATAATCTCACATTTATCACGCTTCCGATTTATCCCCAACTCTGGATAAGCATAGCCGTGGGGAAAGTAAGGGAACAAGGAGATGGGGTCATACTTATCAGTAGCCCCTAAGGTATGTAGCATTTCATGCGCTATAATCACATTGTTTCTTTCCATAAGCTGTTTATCTGCATAGTTTTTAATAAGTGCCATCATGCCTTTTTCTAATCCCACGGATATTTGTGATTCACTGCTTTCCTTAGCGTAATATTCTACAAATAAACGAATATCTTTAGTGCCAGAATAAGTGTTTTCATACCATGCCCACCAGCGTATTTTTAAACTCCAAATGATGGTATTGATAATACCCGCATCAAGTTGCGGTAAAGCAGGAGATTTATTCATTTGTGGGGCTATTTTTATTTTAATTGGTTGCTGAATTAAGATGCCATAATGCGCTGCCTGTTGCTTGATGAAATGCTTTATTGAGGTGAAATCATGCTCACTAAGCGCATTAATTGTCTGCTGGCTTTGTTCGCTTAAATCGCCATTGATAGGATAGATCACAACATGAAGCGGATGATTCCAAGCGGTTGAATAATGCTTTGCAATTGCTTGATCTGCAATCACATAGGTGAGGATTGAGAGTAAAAAAAGTATTCTATACTGTTTAAATGTAAGCTTAATCATAACTGAACCCTTGTTTGAACTTACACTTATAACAAACAAGTTTTAGGGGTAAATAATGGTAACGCTATGATTGGTATTTATTGCCCTAATGAGTGGTTTTTTTCAGCTATTTTAGCTTTACGCAATAAATATTGTGCAGCTTTTAACTCAGCCGCTGAAATATGTGCAGCTTTCATGGCTTGAAGCGCCTGAGTAATGGCATGTTGATACTCGCCAATACGAAGATTGCGCTCTGCAACCGAACGATAAGCCGCACCAATTAAACCAATCTGTTGCGCGACACGCTGCCGTACTTCAAAAAAAGTTAAACTGGATTGCTCTGACAACACCACATGATTTATTAATTGCCATGCTTGCGCTGCTTTCCCTAAACCCAGATAGGCATTTGCTAATGGAATAATTAGGGCATTCTCTCCAGCATATAAGCGCACTAATGGCTTTAATAATTGCACGACTGCCTGATATTTTCTTTGTTGCAATAAGGCATTGGCAATTAATAATGCCTCTGACTTATTAGCACTTTTAGTCCCCATTATTGTTAGTACTGCATTGAGATTACCGCGTTGCAATAGCGCAGATGCTTTAGCATAACGGCGTAGTGTTGCGCTAATATTTTGTGGTACCTGCCCATGCTTACCTGTTGCACGACTTAATACCCGTATTTTCTCACGCAGATACTGATATGTTAGACTCTTTTTTTTAGGATTAAAACGTCCATATTTAGCCGCTGTTGAACGTGCATCACTAACCCGTTTAACGGTCAATGGATGACTACGTAAATACTCGTTTGCCACACCCCTTGCGCCAGAAAACTCAGCCTCTAGCTTTTTTAAAAAAATCGGCATTGCCGCAGGATTAAAACCAGCGCTAGCTAAAATGCGTAAGCCAACACGGTCAGCCTCTGACTCTGCGGCACGACTAAAGGTTAGATCATTATGCGCTTGCATCGCAACTGCGCCTGTAATAATCGCTTGTCCCGCCTCTGCATTTTTACTGCTGGCTAAAAGCCCCGCTAAAATAGCCACGCCCGTTCCCAGCATATTACGCTTAGAATTTTCTACCATACGTGCAATATGACGTTGAGAAATATGCGCTATCTCATGTGCTAATACCGCCGCTAATTCATCCTCAGACTCTGTTTGCAAAATCAAACCTGTGTTCACCACAATCACACCGCCCAACGTAGCAAAGGCATTGACTCTGTCATCTTTTACTACTAAAAAATAATAAGGATTACTAGAACCCGATGCACGAGCAGATAAGCGATTTCCCAATGAACGAATCCATGCGGATATTTCAGAATCTTCAATAACGGGGGCATCAGCACGAATTTCACGCAATACCTTTAAGCCAATCATGCGCTCTTTGGCATAGCTAATTGAGCCAATAGAAGCATCACCAATATCAGGCAGATTATAATCAGGCAAACTCAAATCTAGCTCGGCTTGCACGGGAAGTACGATCAGAAAAGCGCTAATAAGCATGGATAAACAAGCGGGGGATAGGATTTTATTCATAATTAAGTATAGATGTAATACAAAAATTAGCTCCTGCCAAATTAAATAATGCTAATACTTCATGATTTTTTGTTATCAGCGCCCTATTCAGGCTACACTCAGCCACTTATTTAAAAAGATCGCAAGGACAAAGTTTTGACAAAGAAAATTACTATTATAGGTGCTGGGTTTGCCGCATTAACAGCGATAAAAACACTACGCAAACGCTCAAAAGATGTTGAAATTACGCTAATCGCACCGAAAGCAGAATTTATTTATATGCCTAGCCTGATCTGGATTCCATCAGGCAGACGATGCGCTAATGATTTGCGCCTAGATTTAACCCGCTTTTTTGCCAAAAATAATATCAATTTCCATGCAGGAACGGTTGAAGCAGTAAAAAATGCAGGGCGTACCGTCGTTACTGAAACGGGTGAGATAAGTAATGATGCCCTATTAGTCGCCAGTGGTGGGCGCTTTATTAAAAAGCTTCCTGGTATTGAGCATGCGATTACTATTTGTGAAGGTATTCCCGCAGCAGAAAAAATGCGCGATAAAATTAAAGCACTAGAGGGTGGTACGATTACATTAGGGTTTGGCGGCAACCCTAAAGAACCTTCTGCGATGCGTGGTGGTCCAATGTTTGAATTACTGTTTGGCTTGGATACACAATTACGCCAAGAAAAGCGCCGTGATAAATTCAAATTAATCTTCTTCACCCCATCCCCCACACCAGGAAAACGCTTGGGGGAAGGTGCTGTTGATGCTCTATTGGCTGAAATGAAAAAACGCAATATTGAGATTCATATCGGACATAAAATAAAAGGGTTTGAACATAATAAAGTGATGACAGAGGGCGGTGATCTCGACACCGACTTAATTATCTTTATGCCAGGCATGACAGGCCCTTCTTTTGCACAAAAATCAGAGTTTCCCATTAGCGCAGGTGGATTAATTGAAGTGGATAAACACTGTAAAGTTGAAACCCTACAACACGTTTATGTAGCGGGCGATTCAGGCAGTTTCCCAGGTCCTGCATGGCAACCTAAACAAGCACATATGGCAGATTTACAGGCCATCGCAGCAATTAATAATATGATGGATGAATTCGAAGGAAAACAAGCAAGCCATACCTTTAAATTTGAATTACTCTGTATTATAGATTCGCTAACGAAAGGTTCAGTGGTATTTAGAAATGAAAAGCGCACCGTAATGCTACCCTCATTGTGGTTACTGCATGTAGGAAAACGATTTTTTGAATGGTGGTATTTGCGTGCTTATCGTTAGGAATCTAACGCTATCACAACGACATCCACTTGTCGGTTTCTATCGTCTCTTAATTTAGACTGTTTCTAGGCTACCAGTTTAAGGCGGGACAGTTAATGTTTCTGCTATTCGCCCGCACCCTTCGACAAGCTCAGGAAGCGGTGTCCTGAGTCTACCAAAGGGCTAGTTCCCTGAGCTTGTCGAAGGGTGCGGGTTGTTTGCTATGACTTTACTTGTCCCGCCTTAAGTTGGTAGCCTGTTTCCAGAGTGCGGAGCGCGCAGACGATCAAGTCGTATTGAGTGGAGCGCTAGCGAAACTCAGCTCTTCTCCTTTAGGACAGAGCAATACTATGAATTGGTTTGATACAACTTATTGATTTTATTTCTCTGTAGAAAAACTCATTTTGATAAAAGGTTTATCTGCCACAAAAACTACAGAAAAACCAAACAGGCTCTTCCGTAATTTTCGTGGGAACGTTATTAAAAACGCCATAATCACTTGAATTTAATTGATTATTTTTTACGTTTATAATTTTCGTGACAACTAAGAAATGTTGTCGCTTGAAACACTACAACCTATTGATTTTATGATTCTATAAATAGAGCTATTTTAATAAAAGATCTATTTGCCACGAAAATTACGGAAGAACCAATTTAGGAACGTCCACGAAACAACTTCCCGATCTCTAACTTGCTTTTTTATCCCATCTTGGATGATCTCATTCGTTGCGTAGAGTGACTATGCGCCTCATGAGTTCATCCAATCTGAAATAAAAATTCTGCGTTAGAACTTCGGGAAGTTATTCCGTGCACGTTCCTTAATTTAAATCATTGGCTAAAAGTTGGTTCAACCAGAAAGTAACCTTTTTAAAAGAGGCGTTTTTATTACCATCCTCATTGACTAAACGATTTTTATAAGGGGTTTCAAATCCTAAATGGTAAATACCATCAAAGACTTTATTGACTGCATTTTTTTCATATAAACGGGTTTTAGCACCGTCACTTTGTACTTTATGAAAACCTGTTTCTTCATCGTCTTCATCATCACCGTGTATTTGCGCCCATACTTCACTGTAATGTTCGACTAAATAGCCATTGATCTGCTTTACATCTTGGACAGTGAGTTCGCCATTTTTAACGCCCTTGGTTTCTTTGATAGCCTCAATGACTAAATGATTCATCTGATTAGCAGCATCCGCTCCTTCACGCAGATCGCCTAAGGAGATTCGTTTTTGTAGACCGCTGTCTTGATAGATAATATCAATTGTTTGATCCAGACCTGTTCCTGTAGTGCCAACAATTTCTGTTATATCAGGATTAATTAAAATACCAGCTTCTAAATCGGTGCGTAACAATGCATCTAGCCATTCAGCAACCCGTTGATAACTTGCATTATTAGCGCCATCTTCATTCAGCAAACGGTTTTTACGATGACTTTCAAAACCGAGATGATAAATACTATCTGCTACATGATTAATTGCATTTTTCCCAAAAAGTTGGGTTCTCGCACCGTTTGCACGCACCTTGTGGAAGCCCGTTTCCTCTCCATTGTCCTCATCATCGCCATGTATTTCAACCCATTCATCGCGATATACGCGAAATATGTAATCATTCATTTCACGTGTATCAACAGCAGTGATTTGATGATCATTAGCGGCACCTGTTTGAATAATCGCCTCTGATAAAATTTCATTCATACGACCTGCGCAAGAAATTGCATCCGCAATATTTTCTGGACTTACTTTTTTATTCAGGTGTTTATCATTTTGAATAATATGAATAATTCGTTCTAATCCAGCTCCTGTACTAGCGGTATTTGCCATGATGATCGAAGGTGTTAAACCTAATGCAGGAATAATACAGCATGCTTTTAAAAAGTTTCTTCTATTCATTTTTTTTTCTCTATATTTTTATAATGAGTGGTTCTCTATAAGTAGCACAAAAAATAATCAAAATATAGAAAAATAGGACAGACTGAGGGCAAGTGACATAGGCGCTAACTTAAGAAATTATGGCATCCTTCATTCCCCAGTTAACACTTTATGAATAAAAAGTGCCTCCATAGCACAATAATACTCTGATTTTTTCTAAACTAGAGTATTTTTAGCTGAACATAGCAATTCATACGGAGGCACTTTAACAATGAT
>DRMS01000134.1 GCA_011322515.1 Leucothrix mucor | reverse complement strand
TGTTAAGCAAGCACCCAAAAGAGTTTATGCGCGAAAAAAAGTTTATACGCGAAAAAAAGCTTATGCACCCAAAAGAGTTTATGCGCCAAGACGTGTTGTAAGAAAAGCACCGCAACGAGTTTATGTTAGACCCAAAACAGCTATGCGCCAATATCGCCCGCAGCCACGTAGGCAGGCACGCATGCAACAACCTACTATCTACCGTAAAGCATCGTTAACAGGTGATTTTGCTGGCAACCCTAAAGCATATCGCTTTATTGATAAAATGGTCGCGCGCCACGGTTTTGATCGTGCTTATATAACGGGCATTATTAGCAATGCACAAGCAACTAGCTGGATGCGTAGAATGGCCGCTAAGGATGAGAATCCTATCAAAAGAAAAAAGAAAAAGCATAGTGCGCCAAGCTGGACACGTTATCGTAGTCATTTCCTTACCGCACGTCACATCAATGCAGGGGTTGCTTTCTACCGTAAAAACCGTCGCGCATTAGAGCGTGCAGAACGCCAATTCGGTGTGCCCAAAGAATATATTATGGGCATTCTTGGAGTTGAGACTATTTTTGGTGGCAATGTTGGAAAAAATCGTGCGCTTGATGCGTTAACAACAATGGCATTCAATAATAACCGCCGTGGTCGTTATTTTGAAAGTGAGCTAGAGAGTTATTTATTAATGACTCGTAATGCGCGCCTGAACCCACTAGTCCCCAAAGCATCCTATGCAGGGGCATTAGGTTTATGTCAGTTTATGCCCAGTAATATCAAAAAATACGGGGTTGACTTTGATGGTGATGGTGGCGTGAACCTCTGGAAACCAGATGATGCAATTGCCAGTGTTGCGCGCTACTTCAAAGGGCATGGTTGGCGTACTGGTGAAATGGTCGCTGTACCTGCGCATAATAGTGGTAAACGTTATCGTGCTTTAAAAGTAGGTTTTAAATATAAGTACAGCCCATCACGCTTGGCTAGAAAGGGAATTGTTGCAAGTTACCAACATAATATGCGTGGCTCTTTACGTTTTATTAAGTTAAATACGCGTAGAGGTGATGAGCTATGGGTAGGTGGAAATAACTTCTATGTAATTACGCGCTATAACCATAGCACCCACTATGCAATGGCAGTGCATCAATTAGCACAGGCGATAAAGCAAAGAATCGAACCAGGTTCCCGCCCAGCGAGAGCAGTGAGTCCTCAAATCGCACCAACTAAAAAGAGACCTATTAGTGTTGAAGAGGCGATGGAGTTGTTATCTGCCTCTAATGATCGTAAAGATGCGGTTAGTGAATTGCGAGAGTTGATTGCACGGAAATCTGTATCATAATAGGTTAGTTAACAGTTTTGCAGCCCGCATATAGCTTTGGGAGCTTCAAGCAATGAATCTGCGTAATATGGGTGGATTTATTACTTGAAACTTCCTTACTATGCCAATTTCTTCAAATACTTCTTAGCCTTAATCTCCTTACCATTCAGTAAAACATGCGTGGCAATACCGCGTTGACAAAGCTCTTCTGGCTTCATCCAGAAGTCTTTGCCTGCTAACATTTGTTTGTATTCTTTTTTCTTCAAGAACTTAGGCTTAACAATCACATCAAAAAAGAATTCTCTCAAATGGGCTGCTTGATGTTTAAATTGTGACTCAATTTCACCCCCTTTACCCCACACTGCGCCCGAGTAATCATGAAACATTAAATCACTGCGTGGCGTAATCACACGTTTATCGCCCATGCAAAAAATAAGCGCCCCCATTGAATAACCACAAGCATCTAATACCGTTGTTGTGCGTCCTTGAAATTTATTTTTAATCACAGAATAAAACTGGCTACCTTCATTAACAAAGCCACCGCGTGAGTTAATTCTCAGCTCCAAGGTATCATGTTTGCCCGCATCCCATAACTGATTGAATATATCGTGCAAACCCCTTTCATGTTCATGAAAAGCCGCGATGAACATTCTATAAGCAATATATTTTGGTGTTTTTTTATAAGTATTTTTTAATGTTTTTACTTCTTTTGCAGTTATCTCTTTTTTATATAACGTGTGATGTTTTGAGTTTAGTTTATCGTCATCATCAATCATCTGTTTGAACATAGTTTATTTACTCTTAATTGTGTAATATCGCCTTGTAATAGTTAACGTTATAGTTTTTCACATAAATAATTGCACCCTTCGACTCCGCTCAGGGTACAGATCCCTGAGCGGAGTTGAAGGGTGCGAAAATTTAATAAATGAATGTCTATAGATGCATTTTTTTTAATACAGCCTTTCCCATTTTTGTATCTATTTATTAAAACTTTAACGTATATTTATACTGTTTAAATCAACACTTTTGCCATAACAATGGCATCTTCGCGTCCCTTTTTAGCAGGATAGTATTTCTTCCTGCGTCCAATTTCATTATAGCCACTAGTTTCATACAAATGCAGGGCAGCATGATTAGAGACCCTGACTTCTAAGAAGCAGGTGTCGGCACGGTGTTGTTTAGCGATCCATTCTGCTTCTGCAAGGAGTTTTCTGCCCCAGCCTTGTCCTTGTAGTTCGGGGTGAATACAGAGGTTTAAGATATGTGCTTCACCTGCTGCTGCGGAGCTTATGAGGTAACCACTAAATTTATCTTTATTTTCAAATACCCAGCAGGTATAGCTAGGTTTGCTGAGTGAATCTTCAAATAGTTTGCGCTTCCATGGGAAGGGGTAGGCGAGCAACTCTAGTTGCATTACATTATCTAAATCTTCACTAAGCATTTTGCGGAAGTATTGTAGTTTTTTTCTATTGGTTGCCATATTGTTTTTCTAAACTTCCTTATTTGTATTACAACTAATTCTGTAGATTATACACATTAATCTTGAGCTTTTTCTCCTGACAAGCTAAATTCCCTGCCAACTTAAAAATACCTTCGCCAAATCGAAAATATAGGGCGGATAAGGTGTATCATCCGCCGATTGTTAATAGGCCTTATCGGATTGTGCTATCGCTTATCTGCCCTGCTATTAAATCGGCAAAGGATTTCTTTAACCCCTTCTAACAAAACACGAAACCTAACATGATCTCTACAGCCAATATCACAATGCAGTTTGGGGCTAAGCCTCTGTTTGAAAATATCTCAGTCAAATTTGGCGAGGGTAACCGTTATGGCTTGATTGGCGCAAATGGTTGCGGCAAATCAACCTTTATGAAAATTCTATCGGGTGAGCTAGAACCAACAGCAGGTAATGTATCAATGGATCCTGATGAGACATTTTCAGTTTTAGGTCAGGATCAGTTTGCTTTTGAAGAGTTTAGCGTGGTTGATACGGTTATTAAAGGCGATAAGGAATTATGGAAGATTAAGGAAGAGCGTGATCGTATTTATTCTTTGCCAGAGATGAGCGAAGATGAGGGTATGATCGTTGCTGATCTGGAAGTTAAGTTTGGTGAAATGGATGGGTATACGGCGGAATCTCGCGCAGGGGATTTATTACTAGGTGTCGGTATAGCACTTGAGCAACACGCAGGACCGATGAGTGCTGTTGCACCAGGCTGGAAGTTGCGGGTGTTATTAGCGCAGGCACTCTTTGCGAATCCTGATATTTTATTACTCGACGAGCCAACTAACAACCTCGATATTAGTACAATTACTTGGCTAGAGGATATTATTGTTGAGCGTAAAAGCACTATGGTGATTATTTCGCATGATCGTCACTTCCTCAATAGTGTCTGTACCCATATGGCTGATTTAGACTATGGTGAGTTACGCCTTTATCCTGGTAACTATGATCAATATATGTTTGCTGCAACTCAGGCACGGGAGCGTTTACTCTCTGATAATGCAAAGAAAAAGGTGAAAATTGCTGAGCTAAAAGAATTTGTTAGCCGCTTTTCAGCGAATGCTTCAAAAGCCAAGCAAGCAACATCACGTGCGAAGCAATTGGATAAAATTGAATTGGCCGAGGTCAAGGTTTCCAGTCGTGTAAACCCTTATATTCGTTTTGAAATTGAGAAAAAACTTTTCCGTCAAGCGTTAGAAGTTAATGGATTAACAAAACATTATGAAGATGAACCTGCTTTATTTAAAGACTTTAATTTAATGGTTGATGTGGGTGAGCGTATTGCGATTATTGGTGCTAATGGTGTGGGTAAGACAACGCTATTACGCTGTTTAAAAGGTGATCTGGAAGCAGATTCTGGCACGGTAAAATGGTCGGAAAACTCAAATATTGGTTATTATGCACAGGATCATGCCACTGATTTCGCCGAAGATATTAATTTATTTGACTGGATGACAAACTTCCGTGCTGAGGGAGATGATGAGCAGGTAGTACGCGGGACACTAGGACGCTTATTGTTTTCTAAAGCAGATAGTGAAAAATCAGTACAAGTAATCTCAGGTGGAGAGCAGGGCAGGATGCTATTTGGTAAGCTGATCTTGCAAAAGCCTAATATTATGTTGATGGATGAGCCAACCAATCACTTGGATATGGAATCAATTGAATCACTTAACCTTGCGCTAGAGAATTACGAAGGAACGTTAATGTTTATCTCGCATGATCGTGAGTTTGTTTCTTCTATTGCGACACGTATTTTAGAGATCAAGCCAGAAGGGATTATTGATTTTCGTGGTACTTATGAAGAGTATTTGCAGAGTCAAGGGGTTTAAAACTGGTAGTCCAAATGTACTTGAATGGATGGATAAGCAAATGGGAGAACTTCCTTTGTCTCGGAAAGGGAAAAAACGAAAATTTAATAAGCCTTTGAATTTATGGAGTGTCCCAGCTTAAATTGGTAGCTCGAAAACTGATTATATTTGATGTTTCTTGGCTAGCTGTGGCATGATCATTGTTATTAGTTTTTCTATGTTTTAAATAAATCATTTTTATATTTAGAACTTTGCGTGAGAGTATGATCTCATCATTATCTCTAGGACGAAGATTTGTCCCTCAACACGGATCAAAGTAATGGCACATGTCAGTTTAAGAGAAGCATGGCAAGGTTCAGCAGATTGTAGTCGGTGTACATTGCGAAACTCTGTGTTATTTGCAGACTTAACAGAGAATGAGTTCGAGTCCTTGCATAAACCGATTGATCAGTTTGCCTTTACAGTAGGGACTAAAATTTATGGGACTAATGATTCGCCATGCTATATGTACACCATACGCAGTGGGCTGATAAAACTAGTGCAATATTTGCCAGATGGAAGTCAGCGCATTGTGCGCATACTAGGGCGTTCTGATGTATTAGGACTGGAAACTATCCTTGACGGTAATTATGAGCATGAAGCAATTGTATTGCAAAATGCCGAGCTATGCCGTTATCCAGCCAGTGAAGTAAAAAAGCTGTCACAAAATAACCCACATCTTTATCGTGAATTAATGGTGCGTTGGCAACATGCACTAAAAGAGGCAGATAGCTGGGTGACAGAACTTTCCACAGGCTCAGCCAAAAAACGTGTAGCACGTCTTGTATTGCGCTTAAGTAAGCGCTATGGAACGAATACTTGCGTGTTATTTAGCCGTGAAGATATAGGCGCAATGCTTGCCATTACCACTGAAACAGCCAGTCGAACGATTGCTGAGTTTAAGCGTCAGCGTTTGATTGTTGCAATGGAGTCGAATCAATATTTATGTGATCTGATTAAGCTTGAAGAAATTGCGTATAGTTAAGGAACGAGTAAAATTAGGCTACCAACTTACAGGCGGGACAAGTAACTTCATGGCAAATAACCCGCACCCTTCGACAAGCTCAGGGAACTAGCCCTTCGGTAGACTCAGGACACCGCTTCCTGAGCGTGTCGAAGGGTGCGGGTGAGTAGCAGAAACATGAACTGTCCCGCCCTAAACTGGTCGCCCGAAATCATTTCATTTGGAGTAAAAAGGCAAGTTAGAAATTGGGAAGTTGTTTCGCGTATGTTCCTAAGTGGGATTTTCCTTAATTATGAGTAAAAATTAACCTAATATACAGCTTGAGTTGGTTATAGTAAAAATATCGGGTTCTACTGATAAATAAATTTTCATTAAATTCTTTATTGGGAAGGGGGAGCACTCATTGTAAAAATTAATAATTTTAAATAAATAACCTCCGTACAGGACACTTTATTAAAGATAAATGTAAGTCATTGATTTTTAATATCTGTAATTTTATTCAGTAATATAAAATCAACAACTTAAAATAAAGTGTCCTGTACAGAGATAAATAACAATGGGGTATTGTGATTTTATAGGCTTTAAAGTCATTATAAAATGCTGAGGTAAGAGCGTGGGGGCGGGGTATTTATGCATAATGCAATGTTAATAGCTGATGAGCTAGTGATTAAGGAGAAGAGGGGCGGGCAGATAGTTTGGCTACTTCTAATTCTCTTGGTTTTTTTGATTATTTTAACTCCAGAGCTTCATGCAGAAGGGACTAAAACATGGCAACCTGACCCAAACTCAACGTCTAATTTATACATCACTTCCCCAACTAGTAACACCGCTGGGGTTCGTTCATTTGCAGGTTATTTATCACAACCCAATATGAAAATGTATGTTCATATTGAAGATCCAGACAATGAAATGCTGTATATAGGGTTTTCTGGTAGTGGCTATCAATTTAGAATTGCCTCTCCTACAGGTGCAATTGTACATGGTCCGTATAGTGTTACGGGTAATATTACGAGTCATGCAATGGCTGTGGCAGGGCCTAATATTCTTAATGCTGGTGGTTATTCCACTGCAAATGCAATGTTTAAGTTTGACCCTCAAGGGCTACCTTCGGGTGATTACTCGATTGAGTTTTCCTCCGCTGTTTCAATGCAGTGGTTTGATATTACTGTCACCACAAAAGGTGCCTCACCAACAGAAATCAAAGGACGGCTATGGTCACAAGCATGGCAGGTAAACTGTGGAAGTTTTACCTCTGCACTAAAAGCCAAGTTTTATGCTAGAGATGAAAAAGGTTATGTCACCCAAGTAAACTTTGCAGAAGCAGGAATTAAACCCTATGTTGGACAATTCTCCTTTAATGATACGGGTACAGGCAGTTCAGGAAATGTAGCAGAAGATCGTAAATCCGTGCCTGGCGCACAGTCAGGAAACCCCGTACAAAAAGTCTTTCTTAACCAACCTGATCCCAATGTTTATCCGCTGGGTTTAGATGGTGAAGTGCAAAATTTACCGTTAAAAGTAGAAAATCCTGCTAATCCCACGATAAATATTGACGTAACACAGTCAGGGCGTGTCGAGCTTGTACTAGATTTTGGTACCACTGGTAATTATCAAGAAGCCGTTGATAAACGACTCTTTGCTGATGTTAACGCAGGGTTAAATACCATACCGTGGGATGGTAAGCGGGGTGATGGCACAGCGGTTCAGCCGCGCGATTATCCTATTCCTGTCACCATCTCCTATACACAGGGCGAAACTCATTTTACCGCCTATGATGTGGAATATCTGGATGAAAGTTTTGTCGTTCGCACCCAAACAACAGCAGGCTTAACAGGACCCAATATCCTATTCTGGGATGATAGTCGAATCAGTCAAGACCCAGGTCTTCCACCTAATCAAAAAGTTAATACAGATGTTGGCTCGGTCGCACGTCAGCCATGGAGTACTCGTGCGTATGGAGATGTCAATACTATTAATACATGGTGGTTTTCTTATCGAGATTATCTAACAGCAACCGTTTTAATGCCTGGTGATTACGGTGATGCTCCAAATAGTTATGGTGGTGCCACGCATAAAGTACTTGCTACGCCAACCGTTTATCTAGGTTCAGTCCCTCCTGATGAAGAAAATCAGGTGACTACAACCCTTGATGGTACAGGTGATGATAGCGATGGCATTGATGATGAGGATGCATTTTCTTCTTTGCCTAATATATACACAGCCGATAGCAGTTACGCCTTAAATGTCCCTTGTGTTGGCACAGCCAAAGTTGCAGGATGGGTTGATTTTAATCAAAGCGGTGCATTTGAAGCAGCAGAGCGTGCTGAGGCTGACTGCACAACAGGTCAGGCAACATTATCATGGGCTGGTTTAACAGGACTCAGTACAGGGGCTATTTATGCCCGTTTTCGTATTGCCTCAGATGCCACTCAAATTGCTAGTCCAACAGGGGGCGCAAGCGATGGTGAAGTTGAGGATTATGCTTTATCTATTCGTGAAAACAGCGCATCGGGTCAGGTGACTGATTCGACAGG
>DRMS01000133.1 GCA_011322515.1 Leucothrix mucor | reverse complement strand
CTCCCTAGTGATTTATTGAAAAAACGATTGAAAATTGTGAGAGCTTTCTCGCTTCCCCTAAGACTAACGGAAGCTTCAATTACCAACTGTAACAACAGGGTAACAACAAGCAAATAAGCGTGGCGGAATAGGTGTGATTAGGGATTTTTACCTGATCAAGTGGATACTCTATGCGGATGAGTTTTTTTAAAGGTTTAGGGCATGAGGCTACCAGTTTAAGGCGGGACAGTTAATGTTTCTGCCTCTTCACCACACCCTTCGACTCCGCTCAGGGAGCTGTACCCTGAGCGGAGTCGAAGGTGTAATTATTTATGTGAAAAACTATATGTGGCTTTTTTTGTTTAATAGGAAATCTGAAAATGAAAGAAAAGTATTCTGTTTTATTGGTTCTAATATTGTCGTTGTTTAGTATAAGCTGTCGCCCGACCGAGACTCCTCCCCCTCCAAAATCTGAGGCTACTATGATGCTCATGCCTTGGAAGCTAACAGATTATTACATCCTTCCTAATGCAATGTGGAGCAAATCTGATGCTAATAAATTATTATTCAAAGAAGCTTTTATGACTAAAAATAGCATTAAGTTTAATGGTCAGACTTGTAAAAATATACGCTTTAATCGCTCCCCCGTGTCATTGAAGCAATATTTGTCTAATCAGTATAATATATCGGTTGAAGCAATGAAATTGACAGAGCATAAAGCAACGATAGTTTCAACGAACTGTAACCTAAGTGGTTTTAAGAACTATCTACAGTTAGATGATGGGCGAATCCTTATTGTTATTAATGGCGTTGGTTTTTTTCTAGTGCCTGCTATGGCTTATTAGGTCTTCTAATTTTCTCTATTATTACGTTGCTGTATAGCCAATCTATAGTTTTTCACATAAATAATTGCACCCTTCGACTCCGCTCAGGGTACAGCTCCCTGAGCGGAGTCGAAGGGTGCGGAAATTTAATAAATGAATGTCTATATGTTAGATTATCCAATCATTGTATGGCATACAAGGTACCCGTAAATTTAAGAGTTGGAGATTACCCTTCCTCACCATCAGGCAATGGCGCAAAATATCCAATACTCGTCAATAAGATCCCAACGACTAAAAATGACACAATTCTAGCCAAGCTACTCAACGATGATAAATCCACCGTAAATAGTTTAACCACTACAACACCAAGCAAAATTCCACCAGCTATCCACACTACGCGCATTTTCTGACGACTTGCGTAGATGGTTAATAATACACCTGATAGCGCCCATAATACGGATACTGCTGTCTGCACTAGATTTGAGTGGTATATACCCTGTGCATTGTAAGGCACGTCAAACCAGTGTGAGGCGATGCGGAATAAGGTGAAATTTAGCCATAAGAAGGTTAGCCCTGCGATGCCGATTGCGAATAGGCTTTGATTGGGTTGGAACAGGCTTATCGTTGCGATGAACTCTTTATCCCTGAGTGATGATTGCCACCCTTTATACAGGGTTAGCAAGACAATGACTAAGGTGATGTCGAGTGGATTTAATAGAGGTATCCACGGTAATGGGTCTGAGCTTCCGTAGGTGGTGGCGGTGAATAATCCCCATAAAATCAGATAGATTGCTAATATAGCACCTGTTTGTTGTAGATAATGGTTGCGATTGTTTTTAATAGGCCAATTATTTGCTTTCATGATAAACCATAAGGTTAAAGTCGCAGGAATGGCGAACCATAGCTGCGCCCAAGCAGTTTCTTGTGCGATATAAAATAATAATTGGTGCGCACCTTGCCATGTAATAATAATGACTAATAGTAATGCGCTTAGGGTGTGGATAATGGGGCGCAATGATGTGCTTAACGGGTGTTTATCAAGCTGGAAAATAACCGCATACAAGACACTAAATGCCAATGGCCATGCTAGCCAACCGCCGTAGCGGAATGGGTGGTCATCAATAATATTTAATCCTAGCACAGCGTCAGATTGTATTAATGCGCTTATTATCATTGCAGGTAATAAGGCAATGGCAACCGTCCATGCTTGTTTCCACTGCGGTTTGGTGCGTAGTGCAGTGATGATAAACATTAGGCTGACGGCAGTTGCTAATAATAAAAATCCTGAGACTAACCATTTTTCATCAAAATATCGGACGATTTGATACAGCGTTCCTGAAAATAACCATGCTAGACCCCATATCAGTAAAATATTACTGATGGTTTTTTCCCATTTTTTACTACCTGAAAAATCAGTTGCTAATAATCTTGCAGATAAAATGCCAGCGACTGCCATCATTAATGCGCTTATAAAAGTAGCGTTAATAAAGGGAGTTTCGGTATTATGTACAAACAGATTTTCGATAAATCCATACACCAGCAATATGCCCGCCCCTAGTTGCAATAATAATCCAAACGCTCTAACTGAAAGGTGATTTTGCCGTGAGCCTAGCCAAATTAACCCCAGTCCTTCTAATCCCCATGCCGCTGCGGTATGGTTTGTAGCTAGTGCAAAGGGGATTGCTAATGAGGTGAAAATCATCCCTAAAGCAAGGAAAGCTTCGGCTAATAAGCGCAGTGCATTGCCTGCTTTTTTCCATAAAAACCAAGCTAATACTAAATAGAATACGCCAATGGCAAAGGAGGAAATGGAAATGCCGTATTCAAAATCTTTTACCAACGCATATTGTAAACCTGATGCAGCAAGCGGTACCCCAAATAAAAGGCTACCATCAACATAGCCACGTAGTTTTTTTGGTTGGCGTAGGGAAAATAATATTGCTATCAACACATAGAAGAGGAAGAAGATAACTAAAAAGGGTTCTATTGTGGCAAAGTTCTCTGTTTGATAGGCAGAATAACCCCATGCTGTGCCAACAACAAAGGTGAATAAAAAGCCCAGTAGGTTTAATTCACGCCATGCTTTAAACCATGCGATAGCGACAATAGCGATATTGAGAATAATGTAATAACTAAATAATCCAATATAATTATTAGAACCATCGGAGGTGAGTATCGGAGCGAGAAAACCACCTGTAAAACCCAATACTGCCAGCGAACGTGAGTCTTGTAATACCGCTAATGCGGCTGCAAATAGGCTAATGACAAACATTAGCGCAAAGGCTGGTAAGGGAGGGATTAAATGATAAAGGCTAAAGGCGGCAAAAATATCAAGATAGAGTAAACCGATGCCTGCACCTTGTAATAATAGCCCATAAGTTTGCTTTTTATGGCGTAGCAACCAGCCAAATAAGAGCAAGCCAATTGCGCCGATAGCAACTGCCATTAAACGATATTCAATCGGGAATGCGCCCCTATCTGCGGCATATTTTAATAAAAATGACACACCAAAAAATAAGATCAAGATGCCAATACGTACAAATAAATTGCCACCCGTAAAATAGCCTTTTACCAGTGAAATAGCTTTGTCGATGG
>DRMS01000132.1 GCA_011322515.1 Leucothrix mucor | reverse complement strand
TATTATCTATGATGACCTAACCAAGCAAGCATGGGCGTATCGCCAAGTATCGCTCCTATTACGCCGTCCTCCAGGGCGTGAAGCGTATCCAGGTGATGTATTCTTCTTGCATTCACGTTTATTAGAACGTTCTGCACGCGTTAATGCAGATTACGTTGAGCGTATGACGAATGGCGAAGTAAAGGGTAAGACAGGCTCTCTAACGGCTTATCCAATTATCGAAACACAAGAAGGGGATGTATCAGCATTCGTTGCAACCAACGTTATTTCAATTACTGATGGTCAAATTTTCTTAGATACCGATTTATTTAACTCAGGTAATCGTCCAGCGATTGATGCAGGTTTGTCTGTATCTCGTGTGGGTGGCTCTGCACAGACAACCATGATCAAGAAATTAGGCGGTGGTATTCGTCTTGACTTGGCTCAGTATCGTGAGCTTGCAGCATTTTCCCAATTTGCATCTGATTTAGATGAAGGGACAAGAAAGCAGCTAGAGCGTGGAGAGCGCGTAACAGCATTAATGAATCAACCTCAATACTCGCCTCTTTCAACAGCTGAGTTAGGCATCACGCTATTTGCCGCAAATGAAGGTTTCTTAGATGATATTGCTGTTGATAAGATAAGTGATTTTGAATCAGCTTTACTCGCACATCTTCGTTCTGATCAGACCGAGTTTTTGGATAAGATCAATGCGTCAGGTGATTATAATGATGATATCGCTGATGAAATGCGTGGCATTCTTGAGAGCTTTAAATCATCAAGCACTTGGTAACGGGAGGGTAGTCCCATGGCAGGTCTTAAAGAAATACGCTCGCAAATAGGTAGTATCCAGAATACTAGGAAAATTACCAAGGCGATGGAAATGGTTGCTGCATCGAAGATGCGTCGTGCCAAGGAACGAATGGAAGCATCGCGTCCCTATGCTGATAAAATGCGTGAAGTTGTTAGTCACATGGCAAATGGTCAGCTTGAGTACAAACATCCTTATACACAGTTGCGTGAGACTGTAAAACGGGTTGGCTATATTATTGTATCAACTGATCGAGGGCTATGTGGTGGTTTGAATAGCAATCTTTTCAAAACAGCATTGCAAGATATTGCAAATTGGAAAGAAAAGGACGTGGATGTTGATATTGCCGTGTTTGGTTCCAAAGCATTAAGTGCTTTTAGACGTTACGGTGTTATTGCTGAGTCAGTGCAGATGGGTGATCAACCCAGTGTTGCTGAATTAGTAGGAACCATTACCGTCATGCTTGATGCCTATAATGAAGGTAAAATTGATCGCCTATTTTTGGTTGAAAATGAGTTTGTGAATAGCATGACTCAACAGCCAAGGGTACTACAGTTAATTCCTATTGTTCCCTCTGAACTTAAGGCATTAAATTATCAATGGGATTACCTTTACGAGCCAGAGTCTAAAATTGTTATTGATGCTTTAATGACGCGTTATATTGAATCACTTATTTATCAAGCTGTTGTTGAAAACGTAGCGTGTGAAATGTCCGCTAGAATGGTTGCAATGAAAAGTGCAACCGACAATGCAGGCGATATGATTGATAAGTTGAAGCTTAAATATAACAAAGCACGTCAAGCAGCGATTACGCAAGAAATATCTGAGATTGTATCAGGTGCCGCAGCGGTTGAGTAAACCTAAACCTTGCAAATGATTGTGCTGATATCTCACAAGTTATATCAGCACAATCACTCACAAGATTAGGTTCTGTTGATATTTGATTACATTTTTCACTTTGTAGTTGGTCTTTTTTATTTAAGGCTATGCACTTCTTTTTTGCAAAGAAGAAGGGAAGATAGTCACTAAGTATCAACAGAGTCTAGGTTAATAAATTATTAAAGGGGTACTAAGAAAATGAGTACTGGAAATATTGTACAAATTATCGGGCCTGTGGTTGACGTGGAGTTTCCGCGTGATGCAGTGCCAGCGGTATATGATGCGTTAAAGGTTACAGATCAAAATGATCTGACTTTAGAAGTTCAAGCTCAAATGGGTGATGGTGTGGTACGTACCATTGCAATGGGCGAAGCAGAAGGTTTAAAACGTGGAATGGAAGCGGCTAATACTGGCGCACCTATTCAAGTTCCTGTTGGTGAAGGAACGCTAGGGCGCGTTATGAATGTACTAGGTGAGCCAATTGACATGGCAGGCGAAGTGAAAGCTGATACCTATATGCCCATTCATCGTGATCCGCCTACTTATGAAGAGTTAGCAGCCTCGTTGGATATTCTTGAAACAGGTGTTAAAGTCATCGATTTGGTTATGCCGATCGCCAAAGGTGGTAAAATTGGATTGTTTGGTGGTGCGGGAGTTGGTAAGACCGTTACACTAATGGAGCTAATTAATAATATCGCTAAAGAACATAGTGGTCTTTCTGTGTTTGCAGGTGTTGGTGAGCGCACTCGTGAAGGAAATGATTTTTACTACGAGATGGAAGAAGGTGGCGTACTAGACAAAGTTGCACTAGTCTACGGTCAGATGAACGAGCCTCCAGGAAACAGATTGCGTGTTGCTTTGACGGGTTTGACCATTGCTGAAAACTTCCGTGATGAAGGACGTGATGTATTGATGTTTATCGATAACATCTATCGTTATACCTTAGCAGGAACAGAGGTATCAGCACTATTAGGTCGTATGCCATCAGCGGTTGGTTATCAGCCAACACTCGCAGAAGAGATGGGCGCACTTCAAGAGCGTATCACTTCAACTAAGACAGGTTCAATTACCTCATTCCAAGCAGTCTATGTTCCAGCGGATGACTTGACTGACCCCTCTCCAGCAACGACTTTTGCTCACTTAGACGCGACTTTAGTATTGTCACGTAATATTGCTGAGCTTGGTATTTATCCTGCGGTTGATCCCTTAGACTCTACATCACGTCAGCTTGATCCATTAATTATTGGCGAAGAGCACTATGCTATAGCGCGTGGAGTGCAAGGTGTTTTACAACGCTATAAAGAATTGCAAGATATTATCGCTATTCTTGGTATGGATGAATTATCAGAAGAAGATAAGCAGACCGTTGCTCGCGCGCGTCGTATTCAACGTTTCTTATCTCAGCCTTTTCATGTTGCTGAAGTATTTACAGGCTCTCCTGGTAAATATGTTTCACTTGCAGATACACTCTCTAGCTTTAAAGGAATTCTTGCAGGTGAGTATGATCATCTCCCTGAGCAAGCCTTCTATATGGTGGGTGGTATTGAAGAAGCGATTGAAAAAGCGGAAAAATCTTAATAACAAGGTGAACTGTTATGGCTACAACAATGCAATTGGAGGTGGTAAGTGCTGAAAGCTCGCTTTTTTCAGGGGAAGTAGTAGAAGTTTTTGCGCCAGGAGAAATGGGTGACTTAGGCATTATGCCACGCCACACACAGCTAATCACTACGCTAAAAGCAGGTGAATTACGTTATGTAACAGAAGAAGGCGAAACGTCTTTGTTTGTTGCAGGTGGTGTAATGGAAGTTCAACCTCATGTTGTTACGATTTTGGCAGATACTGCGTTACGCGCCAAAGATCTAGATAATGAGGCAGCAGAAGCTGCAAAACAACGCGCAGAAGAAGCATTGCAAGGTAAAGACCCAGAAGATTTGGATTATGAGGCAGTGCAGGCAGAGTTAGATGCAGCAAAAGCACAGATTGAAATGATTCATCGCATCGGAAAAACACTTCGATAAATAAAAAATTGCGTATTCAGATGATTTTATCTTGAGTGATTTTTAGAGGCAACCATCACAGGTTGCCTTTTTTGTTGTAAAAAAACACCTAAAAATGAAAGAAAATCTGTTTTTTTGGTAAAAAAGACAATTTAGAGCTAAAAGTAGGCGAAAAACACACCCTTTTTTTTGAATATCGCCACAAAAAATACTATACTCCAGTTGCGGATAAACATAAGTGACTGAATTAGTTTGTTCAATCTAATCTTAAGCAAATAAAAATCTCAAAGGATGTAAAATATGAAAAATGCACATCAATTATCAATAGCAACATTAGTGATGGCTGGTTTCATCGCTACTGGTTGTAGTCAACAACAGGTCGTAGGAGGTTCTGATGGAGCTTCTCAGGTTGCTGGTGGTTCTCAACTATACGGTGCTTCACAAACACAAAATGCTGGTGGCGGTTCACAGCAAATGACCTCTCAATCTCAAATACAAAAGGCACCAGAAGTAAAAACCAAAACCAAAACGATTATTAAGTACAAGACAAAAACAGTTATTAAAGAAGTATGTCGTACTAAATGTGGTAAGCCAGCCGTTCGTAAGAAGAGTGGTCATTTCCATGCTGCAAACCGTTGTACTAAATCAATAAGACATAATCACAAGTTTAAGAATGCGCGTCATACGCATCGTTATAGCTGTGGTGGCAAGAAGCCTCCTCGTTCAGGTGGTTCAAGATATACACATACACATCGTGCCGTTCCTGGATGTACTAAGTCATTCCGTCATACTCATAAGTTCAACTCAGCAAGACATTCTCATAAGTATGGTTGTCGTAAAGTACGCCCACCAGT
>DRMS01000131.1 GCA_011322515.1 Leucothrix mucor | reverse complement strand
TCTCCCGCCCCGCCCCCTTTGAAAAGCTCAGGAAGTGGTGTCCTGAGTCTATCGAAGAGCTAGCTCCCTGAGCTTGTCGTAGGGGGCGGGTTATTTGCTATAGTCTTTACTTGTCCCACCTTGTAAGTTGATAACCTAAATTAGCGACTCAAACAGTTTAGGTCATTGCCTAATAGATATCCCTTCCTTTCGATAAGTGTTTCTGCTCACTTTATCCATTTATTGCTTGAATATTATTCTACTGAGTCTAAATATCTTGACTAATCCCTAAAAAAGCTGATTTAAGTAATTGATTCGGTTATATTTGGAGTATGCTTTTTCGTAGAGTACACGGGTTAATATCTTAGGGATGAGGAAATAATAAGTTGAGCAATATAGCGTAGAATTTTAGTCTTAGATTAAATGCTATCAATAAGACGCACAGTCACTCTACGTAATGAGTTGAGAGCACTCAATCTGGGACAAAAAGATAGTATGCCTCGCTTTTTGGGTAAGCTAGATTGTTAAGTTATTATTTCCTCATCCCTTAGACTCTGTTTCATATAGACAAGCTTGAGGTAAAGGAATGGCGGCTAAAATGGAATTACGTTGGCTAAAAGAAGACGATTATCAAGGCGTAAGCCAAAGATTTGTGAAATTCTGCAAGGAGGATATTTCTCTGCGAGTGGAGTCAGATGTTAATTTTGATCTTGGGGTGTACGAGGCATCAATACGGCTGATTCTTGAAAAAATGAATCAAATCGAAGAACAAAAAAAGCAAGGAGTGATGTAATGCTGATTCGTTCTTTGAAATTAATCAACTTTAAAAAATATGAAAAACTAGTGATTGATGAGCTTCCAGAAAAAGGTATCGTCAAGGTAGGTGGTAAGAATGAAGCAGGTAAAACCAGTATTGGTGAGGCCGTTTGTTTTGCTTTGTTTGGGCGTACGTTTCTTAATAATAAAAAAAATGCTAAACGCCTGATTCGTTGGAATGAGAAAGAGATGACCGTTTCAGTGGTTCTCTTTGATGATAATGAGGAAGCTTACAGAATTACCCGAACGATTAATACCAGTGGGCTCAGTTCTGCTCGTATCATACGTCTATCTGACAACCATACACTAACCGAGTCACTTAACGATAGCGGTAAAATCATTCATGATTTACTAGGTTATGATTATGAAACATTTATTGATTCATTTTGCATGGTGCAACGTGAATTTACCGCGCCAGAGGCAGATAGTAATAGCCTTCGGCAAATGGCAGGTATCGGTAATTATGGCAATATTGTTGATGACCTATCATTAGAAAGAGAAGAGGAAGAAGTCTCTCTAGCCGCATTAGAGCCACGTTATGCAGAAAAGCGTGATGCACTTGAAGAAATAAGACTAGATGAGTCTTGGCTACCTGAATTAGTTGACGGCAAGGAATCATTATTAGCTAATCGAGCGGATAAGCAACAATTAATAGGGCAGCTAGGCGAGGTCAACGTGATTTATGCTGATAGTAGTCTGCAATATCATAAAGCGAGCAAGTACAATCATTTACTCGAATGGCTGGAAGTCTTTCTCCTTCCTCTAATGATCGGTGCGTGGATTGTCTGGGCAGCCTTTCAATTTTTTCCTGATACTATCCAAGGTTGGTTGTCAAGCAACACTTCGGGGGATCATGCAGGATCGTTTATCGTTTGGGTGCAGACATGGATGTTCCCCTTTGCAATGGTTTGCGTTTTGCTCTTTAGTATCAGCCTTACCTTCAAATGGCTTGTGGAGTCAAAAATGGATGCATTAGGTGAAGATGCAGAGGAGTTTTCCAGCATCTTGACACAAGGATATAAAGAGGTCGTTAGCGAACCGAACAGTGTTGTGCCAACACGCATTGCTAGCATGCTATTGGATAGAAATAATCAGCATAATGATAATGAAGTGTCTGCGCTCACACTATCCCCTACAGAAAAATTTAATCATATCCCTAGATTCGCAGAATCAGTCTCCGACTACAGCATAACATCTGGAGAAATGAGTGATTCTACTGATAGTCTATGTGATGCTTTACAGTCACAAGGTCAGGAAATTGACCAATGTTTAGTAGATCTGGAGAGCGATATCAACGCTGAAAAAGGACGTGCCGACAGAGCAGGGCAAATACGCGCAGGCTTGCAGAAAATATCACAATCAATACATCATCATGAAAATAATATAAAAATTCGTGACTACTCTATTAGTATGATGAAACGCGCAGCCTCTAAATCAATCGGTAATTTTAACCAATCAATCATCGACTTTGTGCAAGATGTTTTGCCACATTTCACTGAGGGTCGTTATAGTCAGTTAAAGATTAATGATGATTTAAGTGTTGAGGTGTTCTCAGATGAGAAGCAAAGCTATATGGCATATGATGAAATATCATCAGGCACGCAGCGACAAATTATGCTGGCACTGCGTATGGGAATGTCCGAACAACTCGCTATAAATACAGGCAATAAAAAGCAGTTTATCTTCCTTGATGAGCCCTTTGCCTTTTTCGATCATCAACGCACAGTCACTACTTTAGCAGCATTACCCAATGTGAGCGATACCATTACTCAGGTTTGGGTGAC
>DRMS01000130.1 GCA_011322515.1 Leucothrix mucor | reverse complement strand
CAAAAAATAATTTTTGGCGAATTTTAGATTGTTGAATTGTTGAATTGTTGAATTGCTGATTTGTAAGATACAGTTCACCGTCCCGGCAGGATGGTGACCAACACCACGTAGCCCGGCTTTCCGAAGCCGGGGAGCATGGCGGGGGGGCAAACAGTGCATCGCAGCCCGGCTTTTTAAACTCAACTTTTGCATTAGGAAATAATCAATATAAAAGGGGCTAAAAACAATCGAAATAGCCCCAAAAAAAAGCAAGTTCATTGACATTTGGGTAAAACAATGCCATTAATCCAACTGAGGGCACTCAGTTGGACATTCATACTGAACGAGTGCAGCATTGGATTGATTATTCTATGGCAAAGGCAGGTTTCAGCGTCTGCATAATCTGTTCCAAAGACCAACCCTGCTGTATGGCATTATCAATCCACTGAACCAATAACCACAGAGCCTGTGCCTGTATGGTACGTCGCCAAAATGCTATAGAACCCTTGATATTTGTATCAAGTTGTAATTGAAGATGGTTTAGGAGGGCAGAGTTATAACGGGCGTGTTGCAATAACGAATAGACCAAGGCAACCAAGGCAATATGTTTTTCAATTGCCTCGAAGTTCCTGACTTGATATTGGTCCAACCCTTCGGCTTTGCCTTCTTTATGGTATTCTTCAACTGGCCAGCGGTGGCGACCCACTCTGGTCATGTGCTGTACTCGCCAGTGTAGGCGATTACCGATAAATACTCTGGATGTGTCTGACAAATCTTCTCGCTGATGAGAAATCAAAAGTTTTTGCCGACCATATCCACAAATATGATGTACTTTACAATAATTGTAAAAGACTTCTTTTTTGCCTTTGTATTTGATAGTGGTCTTAATAAATAAGGGATTTGAAGCATTTGCCGAAAGATGTTCTGTTTTTAGTTGGCTGACAAAATCGGCCACCTTTATTTTTTTAGAACCGGCCAGTAGTATATCTTCATCACCTTTCAAACCACCAACGTATGCTTTTTGTAGCTCTTTATCAATGAACCTGCAAAAGGCTGGACAAGTAAACCATTTATCAAAACTGACAGGAATATCCATATTCGGATATTGCTCAAAAAAATGACGTAACAAATCTTGACCAATAATAATTTTACTGCGATAGATTTGCTGTACGTCTGCCCTGTGCTGGTGCTTCCTGTATAAATATAGCAAATAGTTGCGCCATTTCTTTGGTGCACTTAGTTTTAAACCTTCTTTCTTTGGCTTAATAGCAATATCGGCAGCTCGCAGGCCGCTTTCCAGTTCATCTACTCCTACAGGTTTCCACAATTCAAAATAGGTCGGATAATCCGTGGAGTCATCACTATAATGGAGATTTACTAAATTATGTGCCCACACGTAGGTACCACTTGCATGGTCATACAGTTTGGCAATTTCATCAAAGCACTTGCCGTAATGTATCAACATGGTATCATCCAAACCTAAAACACCTCCCCGATGTCCGGATCCTTTTAAGCGAGTAGCTTCCTGAGAATTTAATAAATCAAGTCGCTTCTGATTTAATTTGGAGACCTCATAATTTGAATCCGTTAAAAAACGGTTCAGGCTGCTTTGATTTTGGAGTTCCAACACGAAAAGACGGTTAATGGCTTCAACCGTTTTATTCTCAGATACAATTAAGCCGGAAAGATATTTTTGAAAGTGCTTGTATTCTCCTTTGCTAAAGAGTTCCTCAAAATGAGGTGCATAATGAGATACAATTTCTGGAATACTTATTAATGGAAGCATAGGTGCAGGATTTGGTGAAATGGTTTAAAGTTACACACCTTGCCTCGCAGGCTGTACAAAGTTTTACTCAAATTTGTCAAAGAACT
>DRMS01000129.1 GCA_011322515.1 Leucothrix mucor | reverse complement strand
GTGCAAGATACTCAAGCTCCATTGGTTGTTGGTCTGGGTATGTATTCGTCCGTACAAATGCTACAGCGAGCCACTAGGGAATATCCTTTATTTGGTTTTCTCATTGGGGGGTTGCTCGTATTAGTTTTGTATAATTTTATTTATTTCATTTATCTGCGTGAGCGAAGCTTTTTATCACTATCGGCTTTTATTTTGATGTTTACTCTGGCATTGAGTAATCATGCAGGGGTGCTTCATTATTTTGATTTTTTTCTGAAATATTTGCCGCTTATTGGCTCTACATTTAGTTTTTTTGCCGTTGCTAGTGCTATTATTTTTATCGTCAGCCTTTTGCATATTAAGGCGAATTTGCCTAGGTTATATCCCTATTATCGTGTGTTATTCTGGCTTTCTCTGTTACTGATTATTATTGCTTTTTTTCTTCCCTATAGTTTAGCAATTGTTGGTATTTTAAGCTGTTGTCTGTTATTGCTTATTACACTAACACTAGTTTTATTTTATTGGCATAATATCCAAATACCTTCTAGTGTGTCAGTCGCATTAGCCATTATGTTGTTCGGTCTTATCCCCACTCTTTTGCGAATGATGGGGCTTGTTGAAAACATACCTATTATAGTTAATTCCCTGTATCTAATCTTATTAGTTTCCTTGACACTACTCTCATTAAGTCAAGCAGAACGGACTCGTTTAGAATGCGAGCAAGTGGGGCAAATAGCAGCATCTAATAAAGCCAAAGATGAATTTCTAACCATCATGAGTCATGAATTACGTACCCCGATGAATGCAGTGGTTAGTGCAGGAAAGTTATTAAGTACAACCCCCTTGTCAGCAGTGCAACAAGGTAGTGTTGATAGGCTGGAAATATCCTCTCAGCATATGCTGGAATTAATTAATGATATTCTTGATCTAGCTCGTATTGATAGCACACAACTCAGTCTGGAAACTATTCCTTTTTATCTTGATGAGCTACTGCAACAAATTGAGCAGTTATTAAATGATCAAGCAAAGGGAAAAGGACTTTCATTAGTCGTTAATAATCAATTTTCTTTCCAGAATAATCAACTTATAGGTGATCCAACACGCTTAAAGCAGATACTGATTAACTTGATTAGCAATGCAATTAAGTTTACTTCAAAAGGGTCAATCACAGTCAATATTTCCATAGAGCAGCATCATAAAGATAAGGTTGCTCTTCTTTTTTCTGTCAAAGATACAGGGATTGGGCTTTCAGCAAAACAGCAACAACTTTTATTTCAACCTTTTTCACAAGCCGATAATAATATTGCACGAAAATATGGGGGCTCTGGTCTTGGACTTGCTATTAGTTATAAACTAGTCAAGCGTATGGGAGGAAAGCTCCAATTAAGAAGCACACACGGTAAAGGTAGTTGTTTTTATTTTACGCTAAATTTTCCTCTGCAAGATAGTTTAGCAAAAACTGATACTGATTTAGTTGTAGAAAAGTCTCAAACCTCTAAATCGATAGTGGGCGCTCAGATTTTGTTGGTAGATGATGATGATTTGAATCTCTATTTTGGACAGGCATTATTGCAAACGCTGGATGTTCACGTGGCAACCGCTAAGAGTGGTATGGAAGCTATTAAGCAACTTCAGCAGCAAGATTTTGATCTAGTGCTAATGGATATCAGTATGCCAGAGATGGATGGTTATGAAACAACACGACGTATTCGCACAGAAAAACAATTTTCTCACTTACCTATTATCGCTTTAACTGCACATGCTATTGTTGGTGAAAAAGAACGATGCCTTGTTGCGGGAATGAATGAGTATGTGAGTAAACCCTTTGAGCTGGAGCATTTAAAAAAGATATTTCAGCAGTGGATTATTAAGGAGTGAAAACTTTAGTTTTTTAGTTGGCGGAAGGGTTGTCAATTTAAGTCACGCTAATAAACATGGCTTTCACAAAAATGCAGAGCACGCAAAGGGCGGTGTGTTTTATTGAAAAGCTAAGGTTTTCACTTCAAGGAATGAAAGCTTTAGTTTTTGTCTGGTTGTGTAGGCTCTAATCATGCAACTAAAAAACATTAATATTTTGAAGATTTTATCATGAAAAAACCTGAATTATTAGCTCCTGCGGGAACCTTAAAAATGATGCGTTATGCCTTTGCTTATGGGGCGGATGCCGTGTATGCAGGACAACCCCGTTATAGTCTGCGAGCGCGTAATAATGAATTTATGAATGACAACTTAGCTATAGGTATTGAAGAAGCACATACTTTGGGGAAAAAGTTTTTTGTTGCAGTGAATACTATGCCACATAACAGTAAGGTCAAAACCTTTATGGAAGACCTTACACCCGTGATTGAAATGAACCCTGATGCGCTGATTATGGCGGATCCTGGTTTGATTATGATGGTTAAAGAAAAATTCCCCGATATTCCACTGCATCTCTCTGTACAAGCCAATACGGTAAATTATGCTACGGTTAAATTTTGGCAGGATTATGGGATGGAGCGTATTATCTTATCGCGTGAATTATCACTAGATGAGGTTGAAGAAATCCGTCAACAATGCCCTGATATGGAACTGGAAGTGTTTGTTCATGGCGCATTATGTATTGCCTATTCAGGGCGTTGTCTACTCTCAGGCTATTTTAATCATCGTGATCCCAATCAAGGAACCTGTACTAACTCCTGTCGCTGGGAGTACTCCGCTAAGCCAGCTGAACAAAATGAAGAGGGCGTTATTATCCAAAAGCCTACGCCAGAAGTATTACCCGCTGGCGCATTAAATAATGCAGGCTGTGGTGATCAGAAAAGACATCCTTTGGCTGATCAAGTTTATTTTCTGGAAGAGAAGCAACGCCCAGGTGAATTAATGCCGATTACAGAAGATGAGCATGGCACCTATATTATGAATTCTAAAGATCTGCGAGCGGTTGAGCATGTTAATCGTTTGATTGAGATAGGGGTTGATTGTTTAAAGATCGAAGGTCGCACAAAGTCTCATTATTACACCGCCCGTACCACGCAATCCTATCGGCAGGCAATTGATGATGCGATTGCGGGGCGAGAGTTTGATGAGTCACTGCTGGGTACTTTAGAAAACCTTGCCAACCGTGGCTATACGGATGGTTTTTTTCAGCGTCACCATACGCATGAATATCAAAACTATATGGAAAATGCCTCCAAAGAAAATCGTCAACAATTTGTTGCTGAAATGATTAGCGCAGATAGTAAAAATGGCACTATTGATGTTGACGTGAAAAACCGCTTTAAAGTAGGTGATCGCTTGCAGTTGGTTGTTCCTGATGGTAAAAATCGTGAAATAAAACTGGCATCAATGACCAATTTAAAAGGTGAGGCGATGGAGGTTGCCCCAGGCAGTGGGCATCAAATGCGTTTGCCGATTGAGGGAATAACGGGAGATAAGTTGTTAATAGCTAGAATTATGTAAACTTGTTCTAGCTTTGCTTTGAGGGAGTGAGGGGTAGTAAGTGTTTAGATGAACTTGCCCTCGTTCCCATCGCTTCAGCGTGGGAATGCATATCGAGCATTCTACAAATTTCAATGTTTATATTACAGCTGATTTGGATAGTTTATCCAAGTACTTTGCTAGCCTAAAATAGTACGAGTAATAGCAACAATCCGTATGCGATCCCACGCAGGGGCATGGAACGATGGAAACAAAATCTATAGGTAATTTATGGGTGTATTTGTTACCTTAACCTGAACCCGCATTACCCCTACACGAATCCAAGTTTAAATCTCCTATGCGGGATTTATTTCAATGTTTCAAGATATTCAGAAAGTACTTTAATCTCATCATCTGAAACACCCGCTATAATTCCTTTCATTGCTGCAGTCTGACCATTATTTCTAGCACCGCTCTTAATATCTATCATTTGCTGATAGGTATATTCTTTTGCTTGTCCTGCAATTTTGGGGTAAGCAGGCATAATAGGCGTTTTAGCATCAGCACCATGACAAGCTGCACATCCTTTAGCAGTATAAATTGCTGCACCATCAGCCGCAAAAGCGGTTCCGCTCACTGTGATAATAAGTGTTGCTACTAACGTTGTTCCAAGTTTAATACGTTTAGACATGTTTTTCTCCTAGGTTAAAAAGTGAAAGCTTCGAGCGAAGTATTGCTGAGACACGGTATAGATTCATTAACATAGATCAACTAAATAATAAATCCTGTTTATCTGTTTTAAATATCACTTCAATAGTAGTTGCCTTATTCTTCTTGGTATAGACGTTCACTTATTAAACTTCATCTTGATGCCTAAAAAGCTGAAGCTTTCATTCCTTTTATCAAGAATTATTTATCTGAAAAACTATAGAGCTAATAAAAATAGATTAAGAACAATAACTGCTAATGAATAACCCAAGCCAAGCGACACCCTTTTCCCTCTTTGCATCAAATGAGTTGCAACATTCAGATGTGATTAGAAGCTTATCCTTAGCGTCGGTTTTACTGTTTGTATTTCTAATCCCTTGGGGCGATGGTGCTTTTGATGGCTTACCACGTTTTGCAGGTATTTTGTCATTCGGTACGACTTTTCTCTATTTGATTGCGCATGGGTCGCATAAAAACTACAACTTTTTCCATTTTTTTACCTTGCTTTACGGTGTATGGCTGTTATTTGCATTGCTATGGTCGCCTGATCAACAATATGGTTTAGAGAAAGTGGTCACGAATACTCAGCTAGTGCTGATGGTATTTATGTTTACGTTGGTTATTCAAAGTAAACGTAATATTCGTATGGCATATCAGGCGTATGTTCTGGGTAATATTGCTGGCTCAGGTATTATCATTTATAACTATTTGCACGGTATTGAGTCGCCTTATTACAATCGCTATGGTATTAAAAATATAGAGACAGATGAGCTATCTATTGTGTTAGCGCTGGCAATGCCAATGGCGGCTTATCTTTCAACACAGTATAAGCATGGGCTATTTAATCTGTTTAATGTTATGGCAATGCCACTCATTTTTTATGCCATTTTCTTAACAGGAACACGCACGGGTTCTATTGTCGCGATGTTGGGTATTTTCTATTGGGTCTTTGCCAAACGTAAAGCCTCAATTAGTATTAAAGCCTCAATTGCTGTTTTTTTTGTGATTGCCATTATCGGGGTTCTCACCTTTGCACCCAAGGCTTCGGTTGATCGCATACTTTCGGCAGGTAAATCAATTTCATCAGGTACATTAAATTATCGCACCGTTATTTGGAGTGGTACTTATGCGCAATGGAAGGAAAACCCTGTTGTGGGTATTGGCACAGGAGGTCTGGGCTATGGTTTAAGTCATAAACATATTAGCTATAGTGCAGCACATAATGCCTATCTGGAGTTAATGGCAGAAAATGGCACTATAGGGCTGATGATTTATTTGTTGATGTATGTTTCCTTGCTGTATTACCTGTTGCAAACCAAACTGGATGAAAAATCCTTTTTGCTTGCCTTATTGTTAGTGGTGATGGTGAGCCAGTTGACACTGCATACGCACGGGCGCAAGGAAACTATTTTTGTTTTCTCAATGGTGGCGATACATGCGTTGTATTGCTTAAGAAGAAAGAGGTTACCAGTTTAAGGTGGGACAGTTAATGTTTCTGCTATTCACCCGCACCCTTCGACAAGCTCAGGAAGCGCTGTCCTGAGTTTATCGAAGGGCTAGTTCCCTGAGCTTGTCGAAGGGTGCGGGTTGTTTGCTATGACTTTACTTGTCCCACCTTAAGTTGGTAGCCAAAAAAAGATATAACAAGGCTAATGTTGCTGTGCGCAATTGACTCTAAAAAATCACGTCGAATAGTTACAAAACAATAAAAAATAATATGCTACTAAAAAACAGTGCCATCTACATTCTGGCAAAAGCACTTCCCGCATTGGCCGCATTTCTTGCGTTAAGTATTTATACTCATTTACTAACGCCAGAAGAATACGGGGTTTATACGCTAATATTTACCGCTGCCATTTTTATCCATAACTCTGTGTTTAACTGGATCAGTATGGCAACCATGCGCTTTTGGTCGAGTAAGCAGTATAGTAATGAAACCTTTATAAGTTCTATTGCCATTGCTTATTCAAAAGTATTGTTTTTTATGCTTATTCCATTTGTTACTAGTCTGGTTGTTTATTGGGATAGTGAAGCAAGAACTTGGATTTTTAGTGGCTTTATTTTGACCGTAACATTGGCTTTTTTCACCATTGCGCAAACGCTATTTAGCGCACAAATAAGACCTGAGAAGTACGCTTTATTGACTATTACTACCTCAATATCAACCCTAAGTTTGGGGGCATTCTTGGCGTATTCAGGTTATGGTGCTATCGGTATTATTACAGGTATGGCAATTGGTTTTATCGGTCCTTCCTTTGTTATGAGCCTGCATAACTGGAAGAAATTCAACAAAAAATCTTATGATAATGCTTTATTTAAGCGTCTATTAATTTACGGTTTACCACTGGCAAGCGCTGCAATATTAGAAGAATTTACCAAAAGTGCAGATCGTTTTATGTTGGCAGTATTGCAAGATAAAGCGCAAGCAGGTTTGTATGCGGTGGGATATGATTTATCAGGAAATTCTATTTTTATGTTAATGACTGCCATTAATCTAGCCGCCTATCCCGTCATTATTAAGCTACTAGAAACAGATGGAAAGCAGGCTGCCTATGAATATTTTAATCAATACACCATTTTACTGCTAGGTATTGCCATCCCTGCCGTGATGGGGTTGATTTTGGTCGGATCAAATTTAGTCTATCTAGTGATAGGAGTAGAGTATCAACAAACAGTCACCTTGCTATTACCGTGGATTACCATTGCGCTATTACTGCTTGGTTTGCAGGTTTTCTATTTTGATTTAGCATTTCAGCTAGGTGATTACACGATTGGTATTGTAAAAATTGGCATCTTTATTGCACTAGCAAATCTAGCGCTTAATTATTGGCTCATTCCGCTAATGGGCATACAGGGCGCTGCTATTGCAACCATTAGTTCATTTGCATTAGGTAGTATTTTAAGCTTTATCTTTGGGCGGCAATACTTCGCCTTGCCGTTTCCTGTTGTGGAGTTTGTAAAGATTGTAGGGGCAACTTCGCTAATGGGGTTAAGTTTATGGGGGCTAAAAGATCTACAAGGCTGGGGATGGTTATTGATACAGTTACTTGTGGGGGCTACTACCTATGCACTAGCCATTATTGTTTTTAATCTGATTAATATTCGATCAAGTCTATTCGGATATGCTAAGAGGTTGCTCATTTAGGCATTAAAATATAGGTTTAACTAGTCCAAAATTATTCTTGCTTTCCCTCTAGTTTAAAATACGTGGAATAGCCAAAGAAAAAGGCGCGATCTCCACCTCAAATGGGTCACCATCATCGGTTATCATATGAAAGCTACCTTGCATTGAGCCAACAGGTGTTTCAATGATTGTGCCACTAGTGTATTTGAATGATTCATCAGGTTTTAGATGTGGTTGCTTACCAATAACTCCCTTTCCTTTTACTTCTTGGACGTGGTTATTTGCATCAGTAATAATCCAATGACGGGTTAAAAGTTTAGTAGCGATAGCCCCCTTATTTTTTATTGTAATGGTGTAGGCAAACATAAAACGGTCGGCTTTTGCGTCCGATTCTGCTTCGATATAATAGGTTTCAACCGATATGCTAATATAGTGTTTTTTATTTTTCATCTAATCAAGTATAGACCTTTTTATGTCCTTATTCACGTTTTCAACCATCGGTATTCTACGCTCCTGTTATAAGGAAAAGTTTGGTGTTCCACGTCAGCCTAGATTAGTCACAGAAGCACTTGCTGAACTAGTACTATCTCCTCCTTATAATACTGTAGACACACTGCGTGACATTGAAAGTTTTTCACATATTTGGTTGATTTTTATATTTAATCAGACGCAACAGTGTGAGTGGAAGCCGCTTATTCGTCCGCCAAGGCTTGGTGGTAATCGGCGTATTGGTGTGTTTGCAAGTCGCTCAATGTTTCGCCCTAATCCTGTTGGCATGTCTGCTGTTGAGTTGCTACACATAAACCATAAGAAAGATAAGGTGTCTTTATTATTGCGTGGTTGTGATTTGGTTGATGCTACACCAATTATTGATATTAAACCCTATATTCCATACTCAGATAGTATTCCAGAGGCAAGAGCAGGTTTTGCTACAAGCGTCCCCCTAGCGAAGTTTAAAGTGGATTTTACCGAACAGGCAATGCGCCAATGTCAGCAGATTGGGGCTGAGTTAGGTCAGCAAGAAAATTCTGCGGGCGTTAACTTACAGAAAATGATTGTACAAATAGTGCAACTAGACCCACGTCCTTCCTATCAGCAACAGGTAAGCGATAGGGTTTATGCAATGCGTTTATATGACTTTGATCTTAGGTGGAAGTATAAAAAGGGCGATGAAATTCTAGTTTTGGAGTTAGCTCCTATAGAAACAACTTAATTTGAAAAATAAATCATCTCGCAAAGATACATTTTTTGTGTGCTACACAAATTGCCCTGCACACCAGCCTGATGACCAAGCCCATTGGAAATTATAGCCGCCAAGATGACCCGTTACATCAATGGTCTCGCCAATAAAATAGAGTCCTGCTACTTTTTTGGATTCAAATGTCTTAGATGATAATTCATCAGTATCCACTCCACCTGTGCAAACTTCCGCCGTTCGCATGCCTTCTGTTCCGCTTGGTATTAACTCCCAGTGGCTAAGCTGAGAGGCTAAATACTCTATCTCTGTGGGTGAATATTGTTGCATTGGTTTGCTGGTTAATTGTTTTTCGCAGAGCTTATGAGCCAGTTTTTTGGGTAAATGCTGGTTAAGGCGGGTTTTCAATTCAGTTTTTGGGTGTTGATTTTGTTGTTTCTCTAGCCAGCTCAGTGCATCATTATCAGGAAAAAGATTGATATAAAGACGATCTCCCTTTTGCCAATAAGATGAAATTTGCAATATAGCAGGACCACTTAAACCGCGATGTGTAAATAACATCGCTTCACGAAAACTTATTTTCTGGCGGTGGGTACTAACCTCAACTTCGGTTGATGTACCTGCAAGAGGCTTAAATAAATCATCCAGTTCCACCTGAGGAAAGGTAAAAGGAACGAGAGCAGGGGTAAAAGCAATATTTTTCAAACCAAACTGTTTGGATATTCGAATACCAAAGTCAGTTGAACCCATACGCGGAATAGAGGGACCGCCTGTCGCAATGACAAGTGATTGTGCTTGGAGTTTTCCAATAGAGGATTTCAAGGTAAATAAAGCATGATCTTTTTGAATATCTTCAATGATGCAATTTGTTTGTATATTAACGTCCGCATCTTTGCATTCAGCGATAAGCATTTCAACAATAGCCTTTGATTTTTGATCACAAAATAGCTGCCCTAAGGTTTTTTCAGTCCAGCTTAATCCATGTTTTTCAACTAAGGCAATAAAGTCCCATTGTGTATACCTAGCTAAGGCAGACTTACAAAAATGTGGGTTGCGAGATAAGTAAGCGTTAGCATTGCTTGTTAGGTTGGTAAAATTACAACGACCTCCACCAGAAATAAGAATTTTTTTGGCCGCTTTTTCCGCCTTGTCTAATAGTAGAACAGTACGGTTTCTGTTGCCTGCTTCGATGGCGCAGAGCAATCCTGCCGCACCTGCGCCGATAATGATAGTGTCATATACAAGCATAGTGATTAATAATTTATTATTGAGTTTTCAAGGAATGTTGATGGTAGCAAAATAGTTGTCAATATGCAGAATCAAATTAAATGAAAAATATTGAATTTGTAGGTTGACATAGGAAGCTAATTCCCTCAGTATTCGGCGTCTGATTTCGGAGGGGTTCCCGAGTGGCCAAAGGGATCAGACTGTAAATCTGACGGCTCAGCCTTCGGAGGTTCGAATCCTCCCCCCTCCACCATTTTTAGTACGTTATACGATTTTTAGTAGTTTTGCGGGTGTCGTATAGTGGTAATACCTCAGCCTTCCAAGCTGATGCTGCGAGTTCGATTCTCGCCACCCGCTCCAAATTAAGTAACTAACTGAGTGGTTTTGTTAGTGGTTTAAAGCGCTCATATAGCTCAGTTGGTAGAGTGCGTCCTTGGTAAGGACGAGGTCACCGGTTCAAATCCGGTTATGAGCTCCATTTTATTAAGTAATGTGTGTGTCGTGTTTTGTAGATGCGGTGTGCTTTAGAAGGTTAATTTTAAATATACAAGGGTATTTTGTCATGTCCAAAGAAAAATTTGAACGTAACAAGCCCCACGTCAACGTGGGCACCATAGGTCACGTTGACCATGGAAAAACAACGCTAACCGCTGCGCTT
>DRMS01000128.1 GCA_011322515.1 Leucothrix mucor | reverse complement strand
GAATCCATCGGTAGTGAAGGTCAGAGCGTTGGTGAAGTGGTTTTCAACACAGCGATGACGGGTTATCAAGAAATTTTAACAGATCCTTCGTATGCACAGCAGATGGTGACATTAACCTATCCTCATATTGGTAATACAGGGGTTAATGCAGAAGATGAAGAGTCTGATGAAATTTTTGCAACGGGGTTGATTGTTAAAGATGTGCCTCGTTTGCATAGTAACTTCCGCTCCACAGAATCATTGCCTGATTATTTGAAACGCCATCATGTCGTTGCAATTAGTGATATTGATACCCGCCGTCTAACGCGACTTTTGCGTACAAAAGGGGCTCAACGTGGTTGTATCATCGCCAATGAGACACTTTCAGAAGAGGATACTATTGCCAGCGCAATGACGGCTATTAAGGGTTTTGCTGGCTTAAAAGACATGGATCTTGCTAAAGAAGTTACTACGAATAAAGCCTATACATGGTGTGAGGGCAGTTGGCAGTTAAATCCTGATAATATGAAAACCCTTGATGAAGCAACAGCAAACTTTAAAGTAGTTGCTTATGATTACGGTGTGAAGAAAAATATTTTACGCATGTTAGTTGATCGAGATTGTCATGTCACTGTTGTTCCTGCAAAAACATCAGCGGAAGCAGTGTTAGCAATGAATCCTGATGGTGTGTTCTTGTCCAATGGACCGGGTGATCCTGAGCCATGTGATTACGCCATTGAAGCCATTCAGCAACTGTTAGAAACTAAAATCCCAATCTTTGGAATTTGTTTAGGGCATCAGCTTTTAAGCCTTGCCAGTGGTGCTAAAACAGTAAAAATGAAATTTGGGCATCATGGGGCGAATCATCCTGTGCAAGATCTGGATAGCATGCAAGTGATGATTACCAGTCAGAATCATGGCTTTGCAGTCGATGAAGAGACCCTTCCTAACAATTTACAGGCAACACACCGATCTTTATTTGATAAAAGTTTACAAGGGGTTGAGCGCACTGATTGCCCTGCCTTTAGCTTTCAAGGTCATCCAGAAGCTAGTCCTGGACCGCATGATATAGCACCAATTTTTGACCGATTTATTAGCATGATGGAGGCGAATCGTTAAGCCATGCCAAAGCGTACAGATATAGAGAGTATTTTGATTATTGGTGCAGGTCCGATTGTGATTGGACAGGCGTGTGAGTTTGACTATTCAGGCGCGCAAGCCTGTAAGGCACTGCGTGAAGAAGGGTATCGCGTTATTTTGGTGAACTCTAATCCTGCCACCATTATGACGGATCCGAATATGGCAGATGCCATTTACATCGAGCCTATTCAGTGGCAAACCGTTGCTAATATTATTGAAAAAGAACGTCCTGATGTTCTATTGCCAACGATGGGAGGGCAGACTGCATTAAACTGCGCCTTAGACTTAGACCGTGAAGGCGTATTAGCAAAATTTGACGTTGAAATGATTGGCGCGCAAAAAGAAGCGATTGATATGGCGGAAGATCGTGAAAAATTCCGTGTTGCAATGGAGGAGATCGGCTTGCCGTCTGCGAAATCTGCGGTTGCGCATAGTATGGAAGAAGCGCGCCAGTTACAGAGTAGCTTAGGTTTTCCAACCATTATCCGTCCTTCCTTTACAATGGGTGGATCAGGCGGTGGCATTGCTTACAATAAAGAAGAATTTGAAGAAATTGTCGCGCGTGGGCTAGATTTTTCTCCGACAACGGAAGTTCTGCTTGAGGAGTCTTTATTAGGCTGGAAAGAGTATGAAATGGAAGTAGTGCGCGATAAAGCAGATAACTGTATTATTATTTGCTCGATTGAAAACCTTGATCCAATGGGCATTCATACAGGGGATTCGATAACAGTTGCTCCCGCGCAAACCTTGACTGATAAAGAATATCAAATTTTGCGTGATGCATCGCTAGCCGTCTTGCGTAAAATAGGGGTCGATACAGGGGGATCTAATGTGCAGTTTTCAGTGAATCCTGAGGATGGGCGCTTAGTGATTATAGAAATGAATCCGCGTGTATCACGTTCATCTGCATTAGCATCTAAAGCAACGGGCTTCCCAATTGCGAAAGTGGCAGCAAAACTCGCAGTTGGTTATACGCTAGATGAATTAAGCAATGAGATTACAGGTGGCGCAACCCCTGCATCGTTTGAGCCAAGCATCGACTATGTGGTCACAAAAATTCCTCGTTTTACCTTTGAAAAGTTCCCCAAGGCTGATCCGCGTTTAACCACGCAGATGAAATCAGTTGGTGAAGTTATGGCAATGGGGCGCACTTTTCAAGAATCTTTTCAAAAGGCATTGCGTGGATTGGAAACCGATATTGATGGTCTTGATGAGCGTGTGGATTTAAAAGTAGCCGATGCTAAAGATACCATTCGCCGTGAATTAACCGAAGCATCCGCTGAGCGTATTCTTTATGTGGCCGATGCGTTTCGTTTTGGGATGAACTTAGAAGAGATCTTCGATTTTACCTCGATTGATCCTTGGTTCTTAACCCAAATTGAGGAACTAGTTGAGATAGAACAGGACTTATCGACACGTCTCCTTAATGATATTGATGCAGATGAAATGTTTGGCATTAAGCGTAAAGGCTTCTCTGATCGTCGCTTAGCAAGCGTATTGG
>DRMS01000127.1 GCA_011322515.1 Leucothrix mucor | reverse complement strand
AATCAAAAAGCGGATAAAAAACTATTACTCATCCTTACCGATGGCGAACCTGCGGATATTGATGTTAATGATGACAAGTTATTGATTAAAGATGCTTATAAAGCGGTCTCTGAACTCGATCAAAAAGGTATCTACAGCCACTGTATCAGCCTTGACCCTAAAGCCGATGAATATGTCAGTGATATATTTGGTAATAATTATACCGTTATTGATAATATAGAGCGGTTACCAGAACGGTTGCCGCAGTTATTTTTATCGTTGACCAAATAAATCATAAAACTGTAACCTGTGTTGAAGTACAACACATAGGTTGCAACATAGTTATAGTTACTCCCTCGCTACTTTAACCCTTTCCTATCTACTTATGAAAAATACCGTAATAGTCCAAGTTAATTTCTCTTTTAAAGGCGAAAACTTTACGCCTTCCATCATGCTTGAATTAGATGATTTTGTTAAACACAGCGGAAGCCTTGCGGGTCTTTACTCTAAAATTGCCCAGCAAAATAAGATTGATACTTATTCCTATGCTTATGAGATGATGGAAGCCTCTGAGCTAATATTTCACAGCGCTAAGGGAAATGTGGTTGATTTTATTAGCGATGGAAAATGTAATTTAGAAGCTTATCAAGAGTATTTAACGCAAAATAATAGGCTGATTGAGCTAGAAAAAATAGCCAGTGAAGTATTAAGTATTAATAATCTCTCCGCGAAAGATAATGAGAGGATTAAAGAAGCTTTAACTAGAGCTTATAATGCAGGAAAAAAGTAACCGTTCAGATGCTCCCTGTAATTTGTCAGTTCAAGGCGAAAAATGTGAGTTTACAAGTGTAAATGACCATTTTTCAACGCAGAAATGGCAGATTTCAGGGGGTAGGTGAACGGTTACGGAAAAAAATAGCCCCTATTCATACCGATAGCCAGCACCACGTACTGTTTTTATCAGTTGTGGATCAGTTGCATTATGCTCAATCAATTTGCGTAATTTGGAGATATGTTGATCCAATGTACGACTATTGGGCATATAGTCATATCCCCAGCAGGTATTAAATAAATAATCACGACTAAGGACTTCACCTTTATGTTCGGCAAGTTGTTTTAATATCTTTATTTCACGCAAGCTCAGGTCTATTGATTGATCACCACGTTTGGCTCTTAGCTCATTGGGATAGACCGTTAAATCACCAAATTTAAACTGATCTTGCAGGATGATTTGTGGTTGTGTTTTTAGATAGCGGCGTGTAATAGCACGGATACGAGCAATGATTTCACGGGTTCCAAACGGTTTGCTGATATAGTCATCTGCCCCTAATTCCAAGCCAATGACACGATCAATTTCTTCTGATTTTGCGCTTAAAAAGATAATGGGAATATCATTATCTTGTTTGCGAATTTCTCTACACACCGCATAACCATCCATTTCTGGCATCATAATATCAAGAATCACAAAATCAGGCTGGTTTTGCTGGAATAATTCGACTGCAATGCACCCATTTTCGGCGGCTAATATTTCATAGCCTTCGCGTGATAATAGATCCTTTAGACCTTCACGGATATTAAGATCATCTTCGGCAATTAGTATTTTCATTGTTTTTTGCTCGGTTACTCTTTAGGCGTAACCGTTCAGATGCTCCCTGTAATTTGTCAGTTCAAGGCGAAAAATATGAGTTTACAAGTGTAAATGACCATTTTTCAACACAGAAATGGCAGATTTCAGGGGGTAGGTGAACGGTTACCTTTAGGCTGCCAATTTAAGGCGGGACAGTTAATAGGGTTAATAGTAGGTCGGGTCAGCTTGTTGAGCGTCGCGAGATAACGTCACCCGACATGTTTGCTTTGTCGGGTGACGTTTTATTGCTACGCAATAAAATCTAACCCGACCTACATTTAATACATCTGTCTCATGTTAAATTGGTAGCCGCTCTTTATAAAGGCAGTTTTAGCTGGAAACAAGCACCTTTATCAATAGCGATTAACTCCAGCGATCCACCCAAAAGTTCTGCTTGTTGTTTAGCAATCGCTAAGCCTATTCCTGTGCCACTTACCCCTTCGGTTAATTGATTATTAATACGATAAAAGGGCTGGAAGATACGTTTGCGTTCACTGCGAACTATTCCCTTGCCATAGTCACGTATTTTTAATGTAAATTGTTGTTGATCTATAGCGCTACTAATATCAACTTGCTTGCCATTAGCTGCATATTTTTCTGCATTACTGAGTAGATTATTAATAATTTGTTCTAGCGCATCAGGGTCTGAATGGAGTGAGCCCATTGCTTGCAGATTAAGATTCAAGGTAATGGATTTAGCCGCAAAACTAGGTTTAAAGTGGGCGATTGATTGTTGAATCACCGCATTAATATCGAACTCGCGCTTATGAAGGCGTGGCTTGCGTGAAAAATTTAGCACATTGCTAATCAGGCGTGAAAGGCGTTGGCTCTCATCGGTAATTACTTGCAGATAACGTTGCGGTTGCGGGTCGTCATCTAACAGATCTTCTAGCATTTCTGCGTATAGGCGGATATTGGTTAGGGGGGTTTTAAGCTCGTGTGAAACCTGACTCACAAACTGCACTCGTTGCGTTGCCAAGCGCATTTCACGTGTTTGTTCACGGTATAAAAACCATGCTAATGCACTAATCAATAAAGCAAAACCAGCCAGTGTTAGCAACAAGCTATAGCGTGATAATGTAGCAGGTGAATAAGCCTTAGCATAATACTCCACCGACCAACTAGAAAGCGGATAACTAAGTGAATGCTGTTGCAGTGCTTGAGTTTTAGCAGGACTAAATGCACCCCATTGATAAATAATTTGCCCCGCAGTATCCAATACCCTTAGGCGAAAATTATCATCCTGATCACTATCAGCAACCGTATTTGGCAAGCGGCTAATCAAGTCAGATTTTATTCTCACAGGCTCCAGCTCCACACCAATAATCTGCTGTTGATTATTCTGCTGCCAATAAATCAAATTCGCACCACCTTCCCAATGCCATAAATACCAACCATGCTGCAATACATTATTCGGCAAGCTTTTTGTCATGCCTTTTAATGCAATGCGTTGACTGCTAAGACTAGGTGACTTTGTTTTAGCTTGCGTTTGTTCCTCTAGTAACTGCTCAGATTGATTGGAAAATAGTATTTGTGGATCACGCCAAATAGCGCTTAGACGTTGTAGCAATGCGCTTTCATTCCTGCTTAATGGGATATTATTAGCAGGAAATAGGCGCTTATTATT
>DRMS01000126.1 GCA_011322515.1 Leucothrix mucor | reverse complement strand
GCGGAAATTTAATAAATGAATGTCTATATCTATCCATTCAAATACATTTGGGCTAGCAGTTTAAGGCGGAACAGTTAATGTTTCTGCCTACTCACCCGCACCCTTCGACAAGCTCAGGAAGCGGTGTCCTGAGTCTACCAAAGGGCTAGTTCCCTGAGCTTGTCGAAGGGTGCGGGTTGTTTGCTATGACTTTACTTGTCCCGCCTTAAGTTGGTAGCCCAAGTATTCGTAGAAAAAATAAAAATGCTTAAAACTCCCCAAATTTCGCTCAAAAATGAAGCCAGTAGCTCGCTATTGTCTTAATTTTCGAACAAAATATGAAAAATTTTCCTCATTTTTCTTTTATTCCAGAATACTTGCACAGTCTCCTTAAACTGGTAGCCAACATTATTACTTCTCTTCCTCTCGCCAAAACACCTTAGGTAGCAAGGTAGTAATATCTACATTCCCTCCAGCAGTTGTGTCATCAACAAAAGGCGCATTCAGCTTGCCCACACGCATAGTGATACTTTGATGGCAATCATCTTTAGTACATTTTGCACCTGATGACGGTTTAACTTTGCCGAATATAATTTGCGGTGTGAATACAATTTCATCATCTGATACTTTTACGGAGGCTTCTTTGCCTGCTTTACCAGTATCAAAATCAATCACCGCACCGCCTCTTAAAAGACCTAACACATAAGCCCTAGATTGGAAGTTTGTTTCGGTCTCACAGCTTCCGTCTCCAACTGCTTTCGGTGCTGTTTTACCAAAGCTGGTAAAGCTGATACGGTTCATAAAGGTGGTTGCACTGGCTAGCACTTTTTCATGGTTTATTGCAGTAAGCTCTCGATACCAGCCATAATAATCATTGGCTAACAGCTTCTTTGTTGTACTAACAGGTGCTTTTATGGGGGTTGCTGATCCCGTTTCGGTGATAGTTTGGAAACTGCCATCAGGAGTACGCATTACATATTGATCCCTTAAAACATAGAAGCGGTCAACAATATTTTCATTCAATGGATGTGCGCGATAGCCACTGCCGATAGCCACTGTTAGCAGAAATCTGCCATTATGGCGAAAAAAGGCAACATCAGGTTCGGAGAAAAACTTGCGTAAATCACTACCCGCATTGTCACCTAGCTCAGCAAATTTGGTGACTTTGGCTTTAGATAAATCGTGCATTGCTGGTGTCGCTAAAAAATTGCCTGCATTAAGATCAACACGCCAGATATTACCCCCCATATCACCAAAATAAAGTCGATCAACAGAGCCATTGCGATCCATATCCAATGCACGGATGTTACCTGGAATGGAATATTTCATATCGCTATGATTTGCTTTCCATAACATATTAGTGGTGCCATCACCATTGCCCACAGCATCAACAATAAACACGGTTGTTCCAATATTGGCGGTATCAGCCGTTGTGCGTAGGCTTTTATCCTCTTCATCAATACGGGTGTTATAACCACCACCAAAGATTAGTACAGGCTTTAGTTTTGAATCAGCAGGGTCAGCACTATAGCGTAATTGGGTCAATACAGGGGTAGACCATGTTTGACCTAGCTCACTAAAGTCCGTCATGGATGAATCAATTCTCCATAATAGCTTAGGATCAGCGCTTGGATCTGAAACATCTAAAGCATAATAAGCCCTACCACCACGACGTAGACCGAAGAATAAGATAACCTTTTCACCTGAATCCCATTGACCATTATGGTTAAGATCTGTCATCCACGTGGTTATTTCTCCATCAACTCCTGATAAATGAGCATCTGCGCTATCATTTCTATACTGAACATCAATATTTTTTAGTAGCGTTTTCGGCATAAAAGCAAATTTTTCAATGCCATTAGCATCAAAGGCATGTAAAAACCCTTCATTAGTGCCAACAAAAATGCGCTTCTCTGACCCATAAGTGACAACGACAGGTTTGCTATGAATAATATCCCCCATATGCTTGCGTGCTGTGATGCCATCTTTTTCATAGCCTTGAATAAAGTTTAATAAAGCATCCTGTACTTCATCAGCCATAGTCGCATCGCCTAGCAAGGTTTTTGTAGCACTGCTTTTATTCAATGTTTGCAAAGTTAAACCAGCGGTATCAGTTAGCAAATTACGATTAGCAGGGTCTAATAAACTAGCCGCCCCGCCTCCTTCAATGGCATGATCAGGGGGAGTGGCTGCCCATTCATCCTGTGCATCAGAACGTAATGTTCCTTTGTCATTTGTTGCAGCTACATTGCTTTTATCTGCAATAACATTGTTCACTAGCTTAAATTTTTTAAGATTACCACTCCAACGAGGCGAACTTTTTTGACTGAAAACAGGTAGGTAAACGTCATTACCGTGTTCTAATAATTTTGATGTCTCAACATTAAAAGAAGGCGAGGTAAATAATCTTGCTTTTTTACCAGCCCCAGTTAGCGCATTTTTAAAAGAAGTGGTTAAACTATCAAGATCATTCGCATTATAAAATTCCCCTCCCCCTTTTTGTGCAAGTAGTTTTAAATAATTAGCCGCATCAGTATTACCATTTAAGGCAAAACCAATGGTGGAGGTTTCAATGGTTTGTTTGCCTTGGAGCTTAAGACCTGTAGCATCAGGAGATTGATCTTCTTTATGTAAATAACTGGCTAGTTCAGCACCACAGCGCCCATAATATTCAACCTGTTGACTTGCAGGGGCATTGATATTTGGTTTTGAGCCGTTGCTTTCACAATTATTACGATAAGCACTAGGAACAATCGTCTTTATTTTATCCTTGTCAGCTGTACTATTGAGGCTTGGCATACCATCTGACATTAAAATCAATGTACTACTCTGGCATTCCTTTTTAATAGGACTAACATAATCAGGGTCACCTGTCACAACTTCTTCAATAACCGTTTTACAGACATCGTGCTTACAGTCTATTCCTGCATCATAAGGAACATCACATTCATAATAATGCTTGTTGACACAGGTTTTTAATGGATTTAAACAATGACCAAATTCATCATACATACCATCAGGACAGCTATTTGAACAACTCTGATAGGGATGATAGGAACAATTACTCCAAGTCGGGTGACTGGTCTGGCATTCTGCTTCTGTCACATTGTAGCAACGATCTTTATAAGTACCCGCAGGATAAGGTGTGCATATTTTTGTACTATTGCAAGCGGTTCCATAACAGGTCTCATTCGTACAGACGTCTTTAGGGGCTAGCTTTTCTAATTTAATCTCTCCATCATAAGTAGCAGGATGCGCTGATCGATAATCACTTGGTAAGTATTTGCCATAATCTACCGCTCCTCCTCTAAAATATAATGCAGCCTCATAAAAGGCATCAACAATGGGTGTACCCCCTGTGGCTCCCCAAGTACTAGAAGCAAGTTGGATGTATTCTTTAGCGTTTATTTGATCTGCTGTTGCCTTTTTGTTACCTGATTTTCCAATCACAACATTTGCTTTCTTTTTAGGGATCCAACTGTTCTTTTTTGAAATATCCCAACCAAACTTTGCAGATAATGTATCCCACTGACTCGCAACCGCTAGATAGTTGGCACTGTCTTTATTACTGGGGTTAAAATTACTATTAGCAAAAAGAGAATCAAAGGAAGGCGATTCAACATCAACAACAGGAAAAGTTGGGCCATGCGCCTTATTTTTTGCGCTACTATTAATCCCTGAAAATCCCATTAAACCAATATTAATATTTTTAAGATCAGGATCCGATAACACTTGATTCAAGGCTGTTTTCATGACAGAAAGGCGTTCTGTTGATGAGTCAGCAGCTAATGTGTTTGAATTTAGATCCCATAACATACTCCCCGAAAGGTCTAATATAAACATAACATTCGAGTTGGAAGGTGGTGCCAGATTTTTATAAATTTCAGTATCCTCTGCATATACCGCAAGAGTGATTAATGCCATAACACAGCTTAGAAAGAAACCATTTAAGAGTTTCTTTGCTTTAGTATTTTTATACATACACAGACCTGATTATTTTAATTATTGGGGCAAATACAGATTATCAATAAATCCTAACTAGCCTAAATTAGAAGTTTGGAAACTTCCTTAGTTCTCGGACAGCCTCCTAGATCATCCTTTATCAAAAAGAATAATGGTAGAAAGTACTTAGGAACGTGCGCGGGCTACCAACTTAAGGTGGGACAAGTAAAGTCATAGCAAACAACCCGCACCCTTCGACAAGCTCAGGGAACTAGCTTCCTGAGCTTGTCGAAGGGTGCGG
>DRMS01000125.1 GCA_011322515.1 Leucothrix mucor | reverse complement strand
GCTTTATTATCAATATGGGTTACCCCTTTACCATCTTGGCTTAGGGATTCAATTATCGCCTCAACAGGCTCTTGGGGGAGTTTTTGTCTACGCCTACGTCTTCTTTTTGCCATGTAATATCTCTTCTGTGTATATTCCTGAAGCACTGATTAACTGTATCGCGCGGATTATACAAGTTTGTGTATTATATAATATTAAAATATACGATATTATCAATCGCTTCAACGCTTCAACAATGAGAGTTAACATCGTGAGACAAAATCTACTACGTGCTGACAGCGCACTATTGAGTTACCCTATCAGAGAAGTTGTATTAATCGGCAAACAACTTGAGCAACTAGGTCATTATTCAATGATCTGGGAAAATATTGGCGATCCTATTGCCGCAGGTGAGAAGGTTCCTGAGTGGATGAAAGAAATTACTCAGGAGAAAATCACCCATGATGATAGCTTTGCCTATACCGATTCCCGTGGCTATATTAAAGCTCGGGAATATGTGCTCAAGAATTTTTCTAACGAAAAAGTTTGCACTATTGATGATATTTTATTCTTTAATGGACTTGGTGAAGCCATTAATAAAATCCTCAATAATCTTCCCCGTGAAGTGCGCGTTTTAGTCCCGTCACCTACTTATCCTTCTCATGCAACTGCTGAGGCAATGCATGCAGGCTGTGATTTTATTTCTTATGCATTAGATCCTGAAAATAACTGGGAACCTGATCTTGAAGAGATTGAAAATAAGGTCAAATACAACGACCACGTAGTCGCTATTTTAGTTATTAACCCAAACAACCCAACAGGTAGCGTCTATCAGCGCGAGACATTAGAGAAAATTGTCGCCATCGCCAAGAAGTATGACTGCTTTTTGATTTTTGATGAAATTTATCATCATATGACATTTAATAACGTAAAAATGACTCGCCTGCATGAAATTATTGGTGATGTACCAGGGCTAAGTTTAAAAGGTATTAGTAAAGATATTCCTTGGCCTGGCTCACGCTGTGGCTGGGTGGAGGTTTATAATGCAGAAAAAGATGATAGTTTTCGTGAGTATATCGAAATGATACTACTGGCAAAAATGCTGGAGGTTTGTTCTACCACTTTGCCACAAGTTATTTTGCCACATTTGTATTCACACCCAAACTATAAAGGTTATCTAGCGCAGCGCATTGCTAAATATGAGCGTCGTGCAATGGAAGCAACGGAGTTTTTCTTAAAAATTCCACAGGTTAGAGTGAGTAAACCGAAGGGCGTTTTTTACTATGTGGTTGAATTACTTGATTTGCCGCGTTCTCAATTAGAGGCTAAAAATAAAGCTGTCAGATTGTATCTAAATGATTTACTCAAAGAATCAGTTACTGGGGATTTTCAATTTTCCTATGAGTTAATGGCTTCAAAAGGTGTTTGTGTTGTACCCTTAACAGGTTTTGGTAGCACCATTAATGGCTTTCGCATGACCTTATTACAACAAGATGATGCACTCTTTACACAGACTTTGGAGCTGATTGGTGAAGCTATTGCAGAGTATTATCCATAAGGAATGAAAACTTCAGTTTTTCTGTAGAATTAAGATAAATTTTGTCTGGCTGAAAAACTAAAGTTTTCACTCACTACATCACTTGCGCAAAGCGTTTCCCTAACAGCAACTGTCCTTTCGTATCAAAATGCACTTGATCATTGGTCTTACTCAAATCATCAGTAGAAATCATTTTAATATAAGGGGATGATTTAGCCATCTGCTCCTGTACCGCCCTAATATTTGGTATCGCAGGGCGAAATGCTTCTGGAATACTAATGCGCGCTATTGCAAATGGGATTTTCTTATTATGAAAGTCATGTTGCAGCATATTAATAAATGTCTGCATAGACTGTTTATAATGATTTGCTAGTTGCACTGATTTACTATCTCTCTCCCCATGCATCCATAGCACGCCACTGATCTTCGGTATCTTTCCTTGACTGATTTTTTTAACCTGTTTGATGAGCGTATCGTAGTGCTTGCCTCTGGCTTTTGAAGTCCAATCCTTCATTAATGAACCACCTGGAGCAAATTTAATCAAGCGTATTAAAGCTGCTGGATATTTCTTTGCTAGCGAATGAGCAAAAGCTACTTCTGGTCCAAATTTGCTTAAATTAGCTATTTTGGCTAGCTTTCCATGCAGGTATATTTCTACATTTTTTGGTAGTGTTTTGTAACTTGCTGTTAATTCAGCAACCTTTCCCTGACCTGACATATTGGACTGCCCTAGTAATAGGTAAACTCGCAACGGCTTAGTAGGCGGCGTTAACTCTGCTTTTGAAAAGGCTGTTATAGGT
>DRMS01000124.1 GCA_011322515.1 Leucothrix mucor | reverse complement strand
TAAGTATTAATCTCTAGGCGATCCTATTGATATTTATCACACATGATATGATTTCAATCATATTGAAAGCTGTGATTTAGTGTTAAAGTAAACTAATAAATATACATAAAGGGTCTGAAATGAATAACTTATTCTCATTTGGTGAAAAAATACCAGAATATGAAATGAAAGTTCTTAATGAACGAGAAGTTAGAGCCAGCGCAGGTATTCTCTTTTTATTTGCGATGATTTCCTTTCTTAATTCATGGTTAATTGGTGATTTCACCATCACTAAAATTTTTGTCGTGGTTTTTTTGGTTGAGTTTACTATTCGTGTGCTTATCAATCCTAAATATGCACCATTATTAGTAATTTCACGATTTTTTGTGCGTCATCAAGAAGTAGAATACGTTGGTGCGCCACAAAAACGTTTTGCATGGTTAATTGGGTTGGTCTTAGCCATTGTGATGTTCTATTTAATTGTTTTAAATAATGTTATTGGACCATTTAATTTATTGGTTTGTATTATTTGTTTGACATTACTATTTTTTGAGGCAGCCTTTGGCATTTGTTTAGGTTGCAAAATCTACAATCTTTTTCATAAACAAAAAGCACAGCTTTGTCCAGGGAATGCATGTGCCGTTAAAGATCGTGTTGCAATCCAAAATATTAATCCTGTCCAATGGGTTCTTGTGCCAATGTTCTTTGGTTTAATTTTTATTATCGCAAACTCACCACTAATACATCCAACGACACAAAATCTTAGTGCTAATACAAAAATAAATGGAGACTGCGAAATTCCTGACTGGGTGAAGAAAATAGGACATGAAGAAAAATGGAAATTGCATAATGGTTGTGTTGATAATGAGATAAAAGATAAGACTAAACCCGTTGTTGTGCCGTCTGTTTTACCTAAAGCAGAGGTTGCGCCAGCAGTTGTCGCAGATAAGCTGGAGCAAAAAGAAGCTGATCTTAAATCTAAACCTGATAAAGATTGTACGGTTCCGCAATTTGCAATCGATATGGGTCATACAGAACAGTGGAAATTACATAACGGCTGTCTATAAGGATTATGTAAGGCTACCAACTTAAAGCGGGGCAAAAAATATATCTATAACAAAGACGCGAAGTACGCCGAAAAAAGATAAGAAACATCCTTTGTGCACCCTGCGTCTTTGCGAGATAATTTGTTTTCTTTCTATCTCTATCAATTAACAAACTGTCCTGCCTTAAGTTGCTAGCCTTGTTTATCTACGCATTAATTTCAAAGCGATGCGTTTTAATCCCATTTTTTTGAAAACTTTTAATTAAGCTGGTGCGCACATCATTGGATAACTCCCATGCATCGGAAGGACTATCTGCCCATGCGGCGAGCAGACATTCATAACTATTTTCCTTCATTTCGGTAACCCAGAAATTAGGCGGTTCTGCTTGATTAAAATAGTTACTTTTCTCTGCCGCTTCTATTGCTAGTTTTTTAACAAGATCCACATCACTTTCAAATGCAACGGTGAATTTAATTGTCTTCCAGTGAAATAAATCAACCATTGTGTAGTTGATGATTTCTTTACTGAGCATTTTGCTATTGGGAATTAGATAACGCTTCCAGTCCCATACTCGCAAAATGGTATGCGTCATATTGATGTCCTCAACCACGCTATATTGACCATCAATACGCACGGTATCACCAATGCGTACGGGCTGGGATAAGGAAATAACCACACCAGAGATGACGTTTTCAATAAAGGGGCGCGCAACAACGCTTAAAATAATACCGATTGCAGCAACAAAAACAGAGAGTAAAGCCGCAGGAACAAGCGTCAGAAAGGGTAAAATAAGTGCAATTGACCAGACAAAAATAATGATATAAAACGATAGTTTATGCAGATTAGAAAAGCGTGTTTTGATATTTTCTACCGCATCTTCCTTCATCTGTACTTCTGCATCATCTATGGGGCTTTCGGTATCAACCGTGATGATTTGATCCAGATTTTTTATGCGGCGGCGCTTGCGGCGTTGTAGACTTTTAAGTTTTAGACGACTCCATAATAGTAGTGTAATACCTGCTACTATCATAAAAACAAGATAAAGAATAAGTGATGTCGTCATTCCTCATTGGCATCCTGTTCTTGTTGTTCTGCTTGTTGGTGGGCATCCTGTTCTTTTTGCTTTAAGAAATCTTGCATATCATTATTATCAACACGCTGATAAATATCTTCGACTGATAAGGTCACATCAACAGATTCAAAGGTGATTTTATCACCTAAAAAATAATAAGCAGATTGCCAACTATTATTACGACGTTGTACATCAATTTCAGCATAATCTTGCTCAATCAAGACATATTCTTGCAAACTTGGTAGTGAAAGGTATTCATCACGCTTTTCAGTTTTATCTTTTTTGCGGGTACTTTTTGATAAAACTTCGACAATAATGAGTGGATTTTTGCGAATATAATCATCGTTGGAGCTATCATCATCACAAATGACCATAACATCGGGGTAGCGGTATTTTGTTTTGGAAATTTCCAAGAGCATATCACTGCTCAAAGGAAAACAAGATTGACCATTAAGATGCATCCAAAGTAGAGCAAAAATATTAGCATTAATAATATTATGCTTAATACTAGCCCCCGCCATTGCATAAACCTGTCCATCACTATATTCATGCTTAATTTCACTTATTTGTTCACCGCTTAGATAGTCCTCTACAGTGATGTGATCAATTTCAAATTTATAGGCAAGGGCTGTCATTCTATACTCCATTTAAGGACTTGAGTTAAAGCGAGAGAAGAGCGCCATCAAGATAATAGCACCCCAGATTATAAATCTTTGCAAATTACTCATCACCCTCAAAAGTAACCTTAGTCGTTATCTTATGCACTGTGCCCGATGTATCGGTAATGGTGTAATTTACCAACTCTGCACCCGTACACTCTTTGGAAAAACCATTCATATCTTCAATAAAATGCGTACAGTTGGAGTATGCCGCTGTACTATAATCAGCCCCCCATCCCTCAGTAGGATGAAGCAGATTGGTAATTGAAGTTTGATCAAATACATTTTTTGTTAAAACAGAGTCATACTCAGATTCACATGAAATACCCACACCATTATGCGTACCCGCAGT
>DRMS01000123.1 GCA_011322515.1 Leucothrix mucor | reverse complement strand
TTGCGATGAATACTTTGTATTCCCTGATATTGACCAATCAATAAACCTAATAGCAACGCGGTTAATGGCAAACTCCAAATAAAAAAACCAAAAAAAACAACTTTTCCAAGTGATGGAGTTAGGTTAAAAATAACCACCAAACCACACAGGAAAAATAATGAGGATATGATAAGCCCTAGGTTTACCCATAACCTACGTTTTACTATCTGCAAATATGTACTTAAAAAAATAACGGATGTACAAATTAAAAAAATCCAGTTCTCTTTTTCTGTCAGAGTGAACGTATCAAGTCGCACTAATTGAGATAAGGTATGCCCTGACCCCAAGGTTATTCCTGTTTTTATCCCGTCTCTAAGGCGTTCAATAAAGACCAGAATTGAGCCATCAATAATAAAACCTGAGACTATTAATAAGGATATTGCTACTGATAACGAAACAAGGAGCGACTTGATACGCAATTTTCCAGATAGTAGTAAATAGAGAAGCGAAACTACTCCAAGCATTGCGGCTGTAGTAGGTTTTGCCATAAAGGCTAACCACCCGCCCACTCCGAGCAGAAACCATCCTAACAGGTCGCTTTTTGATTGTTTTTTGTCAATGAGTAAAAGTGCTGTTGCTACTATAAGCAGGGATTGAAATGCTAATGTATTATAGTTTGGGGTAGGCAGCCAGTAATACAGGTCTATTAATGATGCAATGGCAAAAGAGGCTGAGAGTATGTATCGAGAATGATTTTTTAATAGCTGTTTTGGAAATAGTTTTTTTAAATATAAATAACAAAGAATCCAAGCTAACGTATACGTTATTACTATATTGGCTTGTCTCAATCCTGAAATATCGCCATTTAGCAGATTGTATAGAGGGTGATATATAAAACCAAATTGAGTAATTGATGTACTGTATATAAAGGGGTTTGATATCCAAGCAAGATAGTATCCTTCATCGGTAAACTCAAATCCATATTGACTGAACCATAGCACCCAGAACAGGATAATAATGACACCCAGTATTGAAACACTACTGATTATTTTTGTTAATGTCTTAGTCATTGTCTAACTTTAGAATATTATCAAGCAACCCTACTCCTAGCACTAATGGAAAATAGGCTAAGAATAAATAGTAATAACCTTGTAGTGGGTAGGAAAGGGATAAATAGGCAAGTGGCAATAACCAAAACACATTAATACAAATCGTTAAAAATGTTACCTTTGAATGTGCCCCCCAATGTCTTGATAAACGTTGATATGCATGACTTCGATGGGCTTCTGTAACTCGCTGCTTAGATAAAGCCCGACGAATCAATGTCATTGTTGCATCTATTATAAAAACGGCTCCTAAAATAGACCAACTGACATAGTTCATCCAGCCTTGACTAATGGTAAGTAGGGCAAGAAAAAAGATGACAAAGGCTAAAAATAAACTCCCCGTATCTCCCATAAATATTTTTGCTGGCGACCAGTTATGCAATAAAAACCCCAATGTAGCGGCTGCCAGACAGACCATCCATGCCCATGTTGTAGTTGCCATGACCTTTGGTGTATTGATAGCGATTAACAGAGCTGCACCTGATAACATAAAAATAGCTTGGCTTGCTGCCAGCCCATCAATACCATCCATAAAATTATATAGATTTAACCACCAGACTCCTGCAATCAAGACCAGTACAAATGACAACCACAGCGGAAAATGATCAATATTATCTAGACCATTTACAGGCAAGCTATAGAGGGTTGCCAATAACGCAGAGGAAACTAGAAACTGGATAAATAAGCGAAGTTTGGCTGATAAAGGATGAATATCATCAACCAGACCTTTGATGGCGACAATTAATGATAAGCTAATGGCAATCCAGTGACCTTGATGATCTGCGGGATCTCGCCACAATAACCACATCGAGAATACTAGGGTGCTAATAATAATAGCTACACCACCACCATGCGGGGTAATTTTCGTATGTGACGAACGGTGATTAGGGTGTTGTACTAAGCCAAGTTTTGAGGCATAACGAACCACTATAGCGGTTATAATCCAAGTTATAATGGTAGACATCAGAGCGGTAATAATGAGTTCAAACATAAGATTTTTATTTTATTAAGATGGAATACTAAGGAGCAGTAGCTCTGGATAGTTATTTTTGTTTATTTCTCTCGGCAATTTTCTGTAATGCTGCCTTAACGGAAACAGGAGGACACCAGTCTAAGGTTTTCTTTGTATGACTAATATCAATTTGTAATGAGCCACATAATCGTTGAGCCATCGCTGACTTACCTAATATGGAAGCCATTATTTTTATAAGACTTGCTGGCATAGGTAGTAATCTTATTGGTTTTTTTGCTGAATTTGCTATCAGTTTTATAAACTCAGTTGTTGACAGGTCGTTATCATCGCTGGCTAAAAATGTCTGACCCGCCGCATTAGGATGCTGAATACACGTTTTGATTAGATCCACAAGGTTATCTATAGCAATAAAACTGCGTTTATTGTGAATTGCACCTAGCGGAAGGGGTAGACCTTTCATTACAGCCTTCCAAAGTTTAGAAAAATTACCTGGCGCATTCATACCATAAACTAATGGAGGTCTAATGATCACTACGTCCATATTGCTAGTTTTTGCAATTTCTTTAAGACCTATTTCTGCTTCAAGTTTTGATATTGCATACCATTCAACAGGATTTGGCGTGTCTTGTTCTGTAAAGGGTGTATCGCTCTGATTACCATTGACACCAATACTACTAAGAAAAATAAATCGTTTAACACCCGCTGCAACCGCAGAGTTTGCCAGATTCAATGTTCCTGCTGTGTTGACCTTCCGAAACTCTAAGAGAGGATCTTCTGAGGTATCATTATTAACATGCGCGCGTCCTGCCAAATGAATAATGCAATCAATAGCATTTAATTGCTCTTTTCTATCAATATCCAGCGATATATCACCAATATTTAGTCGCTTGACTAAATTTGATGATATTTCTTCAGTTTTTTTGCTTCGACGAACGGCTTCCGTAACATGATAGTTATTAGCAACAAGATATTTTGATAATGCCTGACCAATAAAGCCAGAAGCTCCTGTCATTAAAATATTTTTCATTAATATTAGTACCCTAACAAGGTAGGTTTAGGAAGTTCTAAGTAATGGATTTACCTAATGCGCTGATTTTTTGCTTCTGAT
>DRMS01000122.1 GCA_011322515.1 Leucothrix mucor | reverse complement strand
GCGGGGTGATTAATCCCAAAGCATTTGATGAATCTTATTTATATAATGCAGATCAGGCGAATATTTTTAGACCACGTGGGCGAGTGAAAAATTAGTTTTTAAGTGTTTGTCATTATCATAGGCAAATAACAAGCAGGATAATGACTTTATTTGGCATATTTTACTCCAACCAATTTGCTATTTTCTCTTAATTATCAATTATATTTTAATAGATGTTTTGAACTCCTGCGAAAATTTAATATATGAATATCGATAGTCGCTTTCTTGGCTACCAGTTTAAGGCGGGACAGTTCATGTTTCTGTTATTCACCCGCACCCTTCGACAAGCTCAGAAAGCGGTGTCCTGAGTCTACCGAAGGGCTAGTTCCCTGAGCTTGTCGAAGGGTGCGGGTTATTTGCCATGATGTTACTTGTCCCGCCTTAAGTTGGTAGCTGTTTTCTTTACCTGAAAATTACGGTCTTAATATTGTCAACAAAGACGCGTCTTTCAATATGATAGCGCACTGCCTTAGCTAAGGCGCTATTTTCCATATCACGACCTAGTGCTGATAGCTCTTTAGGCAGTTGTGTATGGTCAACGCGCTCTACAACTTGTTCTATAATAGGGCCTTCATCAAGGTCACTTGTCACATAATGCGCGGTTGCTCCAATTAACTTTACCCCGCGTGCATAAGCTTGGTGATAAGGGCGAGCGCCTTTAAAACCTGGTAGGAAGGAATGATGAATATTAATGCATCGTCCTTGTAAGTGGGTGCAAATATTCTCCGATAATATTTGCATATAACGCGCTAAAACGACTAATTCAGAGTCTGTTTCTTCTATCAACTCTAATAATCTAGCTTCTTGTTCTTGTTTGCTATGTTGCTTATCGATGGGTAAATAAACAAAGCGGATACCTTCACGCTCTACAATCGGGCGTAAATCAATATGATTAGAAACAACGGCGGTGACATCCATTGCTAATTCGCCTTTGTTTTTACGGTATAGCAGGTCTGTTAAACAATGATCTTCTTTTGAAACCATAATCAGTACCCGCATCATGCGATCTTTATCACAAATCTGCCAGTTCATTGAAAATTGTTCCGCAATAGGGTGTAAGCCTTCACGTAATACATTGATGCTGGGTGATTTTTCAGGGTCAAGATAGAATTCAATACGACAGAAAAGATGTTTTTCAACCTCGTCATCGTATTGATTCATTTTATTAACGTAACAGTCTTTAATAGAAAGATAATTGGAAATGGCTGCAATAATGCCTGAACGGGCAGGGCAGGTGACGGTTAAAATATAGTGTTTAGATGATTTTTTCATTATTGATGTAATGTATTTAATACCTTCGTCAATTGTGATTCGTAGGGTAGATAAGCGATAGTGCATCCACCAAAATCAACGTGTTGCGGTGGATGGGTTACACTTATCCACCCTATAGTTTAAATTTGGCGAAGGTGTGGGTATTAGCCTAAAATATCAACCACCGAATACACGGAAAATTAGACGCCCACACAGTCTTCTTGGCTACCAATTTAAGGTGGGACAGTTAAGAGATCCTCATTCCCACGCTGGAGCATGGGAACGAGTCGTGTCCCGTGTAGTCAGTGTATTCCGTGATAAATTATTATTTATTTTCCCGATTTTTAATCAAGTCATCAACAACGGATGGATCAGCGAGTGTTGAAATATCGCCTAAGTCGTCTACTTCATTGGCTGATACTTTGCGTAATATACGGCGCATAATTTTACCTGAACGAGTTTTAGGTAAACCTGGCGCCCATTGAATAATATTAACTTTAGCAATAGGACCGATTTCACTACGTACTTGCTTGACTAATTCAGCTTTAAGTTTATCGGTGCCTTCTTCGCCAGCCATTAGTGTTACATAGGCATATATTCCTTGCCCTGTTAGCTCATGTGGATAACCAACAACCGCCGCTTCTGCGACGGTATTATGCAATACTAAAGCAGATTCGATTTCTGCGGTGCCAAGGCGATGCCCTGAGATATTAAGCACATCATCAACGCGTCCTGTAATCCAATAATCGCCATCTTCATCACGGCGTGCGCCATCGCCTGTAAAATAATAGCCCGCAAATTGTGAAAAATAAGTTTCATAAAAGCGTTGGTGATTGCCATAAAGTGTACGCATCATGGAAGGCCAAGGACGATCAATGGCAAGGTTTCCTGTGGCTGAATTGCCCTCAATAATATTGCCGTCAACATCAAGTAAAACAGGATTAACGCCAAAAAACGGTGCTGTTGCAGAGCCTGGTTTTAGATTATGCACACCAGGAAGCGGGGTTATCATATGCGCGCCTGTTTCCGTCTGCCACCAAGTATCAACAATTGGGCATTTGCCATTGCCAACCACCTTGCTATACCACTCCCATGCTTCGGGGTTGATTGGCTCGCCTACGGTTCCTAGTACACGTAATGATTTGCGTGATGTTGCAGTAACAGGATCATCACCTGCGCGCATTAAGGCGCGGATGGC
>DRMS01000121.1 GCA_011322515.1 Leucothrix mucor | reverse complement strand
CTTGATGCCGTTGCAGGTGTTGCGGTCTGTGGTCTAGGGCATGCCCACCCCGTTATTGCAGATGCTATTGCTGAACAAGCACGCACGTTAGTGCATACCTCTAATCTTTATCACATTAAACACCAAGAAGAACTTAGTGATAAATTATGTGGGCTATCAGGCATGGATCGTGTCTTTTTTAGCAATTCAGGGGCTGAGGCGAATGAAGCAGCAATTAAGCTAGCGCGTCTTTATGGTAAACAGCAAGGCATCGAGCGCCCTAATATCATTGTTGCTAGCGGTAGTTTTCATGGTCGCACCTTAGCCACTTTATCCGCAACAGGAAATCGTAAAGTACAAGCAGGATTTTCGCCACTTGTCGATGGATTTGTGCGCGTTAATTATAATGATGTTGAGGCTATAAAAACGGTTGCTAAGACTAACACCAATGTTGTTGCTATTCTGGTTGAGCCTGTACAGGGTGAAGGCGGAGTGATTGTTCCTAATGCTGATTATTTACAACAATTACGTCAGATTTGTGATGAGAATAACTGGATGCTAATGCTAGATGAGATTCAAACAGGCATTGGACGAACAGGAAAATGGTTTGCATTTCAGCACACTACGATCAAGCCCGATGTTATGACATTAGCTAAAGCGCTGGGTAATGGTGTTCCGATTGGTGCTTGTCTAGCTAGCGGCAAAGCAACTACGTTATTTACTCCTGGCACACATGGCTCCACTTTTGGTGGTAATCCACTTGCTACCCGTGCGGCATTAACCGTGCTTGAGACGATCGAAAAAGAAAATGTCATAGATAATGTCAACACGCTCGCTGATTACTTTATGGCAGAGTTTAAAGCCAAACTAGCAGGCGTAAAGCACGTTAAAGAGATACGTGGATCGGGCTTGATGATTGGCATTGAATTAGAAAAAGACTGTGCAGAATTAGTGGTAGCGGCCAGTGAAAAAGGTGTACTGATTAATGTAACCGCTGGTAATACGATTCGTTTACTGCCGCCTTTAATCATCAATAAAGAACAAGCCGACACTGTTATTCACATCGTTACCGATTTAATAAAACAATAATAAAAATAGCACCATGAAGCATAGGAAGAGCATAAAGAAAAAATCTTCGTTTTACTTCATAGTGAATCAACTACACCACCAATAGTAGGAAGACCTCTTATGGCAGAAATTAGACATTTTCTGACCCTTCGTGATTTTAATAGCCAAGAGCTAAGCACCTTAATACAACGTGCTATCGAATTAAAACAAGCTTGGAAAGGCGGATCACGTAGTTATCAACCCTTAAAAAATCAAACCTTGGCAATGATCTTTGAAAAATCATCAACGCGTACCCGTGTTTCTTTTGAAACAGGCATGGTACAGCTTGGCGGTCATGGTATGTTTTTATCATCCAGTGATACCCAACTAGGTCGCGGCGAGCCAATTCAAGACAGCGCCCGTGTGATCTCCAGTATGGTCGATATTATTATGATCCGTACCTTTGGGCATGATATTGTTGAAAAATTTGCCGAATACTCCAGCGTTCCCGTGATTAATGCGCTAACTGATGCTTATCATCCCTGCCAATTACTCGCGGATATGATGACCTATCAAGAGCATCGTGGAGATATTAAAGGCAAAACGGTTACTTATGTTGGCGATGGTAATAATATGTGTCAATCATGGATGAATGCCGCATTGCAATTTGACTTTCACTTAAATATTGCCTGCCCCAAAGGCTATGAGCCTAATGCCGAGTTAAGCGAAGAATTAGCTGATCGCATTACTATCACACAAAATATTAATACAGCAGCCGATGAATCCTCCCTTATCACAACCGATGTCTGGGCAAGCATGGGGCAAGAAGAAGAACAAAAAATTCGTGAAAAAGCCTTTGCTGGTTTTCAAGTAAATGCCGATGTGATGGCACTCGCAAAAGATGATGCTATCTTTATGCACTGTTTACCTGCGCATAGAGACGAAGAAGTGAGCGCAGAAGTATTGGAAGGAGAGCAAAGCGTTGTTTGGGATGAAGCGGAGAATCGCTTACATGCACAGAAGGCATTGCTTGAGGTTTTGATAAGTACCCAAACAAAATTAATTTAACAAAATTTAGTTTCCTGTTTTTTGCTATTCAAGGCATTGCGACGGGAGCATAGTGGGCTATGTGACCAAAGCAATAACAAAGAAGATCAGAAAACAGGGGCTAAATGGTTAGATTAATGTTGCGCGGGTACTTAGCTAATTAAAATGATTTGAACCACGGAATACACAAAACTTGGAACTTCCTAACCGATTCAAACAACTGAATATACAAAATACATAGGGTTAAATTATTTTTTCCATGTATTCCATGTATTCCGTGGTTTATAAAAGATATTCAGAGAATATAAACACCATGTCAACACACAGCGAAGAAACCTCCCTGCGTCGCACTTTTGCGATTATCTCTCACCCCGATGCGGGTAAAACCACGATCACAGAAAAACTATTGTTATTTGGTGGCGCAATCCAGTTAGCAGGTTCTGTTAAAGGGCGTAAAGCGGCGCGTCATGCGACATCTGACTGGATGGCGATGGAGAAGGAGCGCGGCATTTCAGTCACTTCATCGGTGATGCAGTTTCCCTATGGTAATAAGGTAATCAACCTACTGGATACCCCTGGGCATGAGGATTTCTCTGAGGATACCTATCGCACCTTAACAGCGGTTGACTCCGCGCTCATGATTATCGATGTAGCGAAAGGCGTGGAAGAACGCACTATTAAGCTAATGGAAGTGTGTCGCTTGCGTGATACGCCGATTATGACCTTTGTCAATAAACTTGACCGCGAGGGTAAAGACCCGATTGAGTTGCTTGATGAAGTTGAGGAAGTCTTAAAAATAGACTGCGCGCCTGTAACATGGCCTATTGGCATGGGCAAAGCCTTAAAAGGTGTTTATCACATCTATAATGACAGTGTGCATCTGTATAATCCCAACCATGAAGGAAAAATACTTGAAGGTGAGGTGATTAAAGGACTGGATAATCCACGTCTTGATGAAGTACTAGGAGATGCAGCTACTGACCTGCGTGAAGAAATTGAGCTAGTGCAAGGGGCAAGTAATGCCTTTGATATTGATGCTTATTTACAAGGCAAATTAACCCCCGTCTTCTTTGGCTCAGCGGTTAATAATTTTGGTATTGCCGAACTATTAGCTGATTTTGTAAACTATGCTCCTCCTCCACAACCGCGCCCAACCACCACACGTGAAGTCTTGGCGGATGAAGAAAAATTCACAGGATTTATTTTTAAAATTCAAGCCAATATGGATCCCCAACATCGTGACCGTATTGCTTTTATGCGTATTTGTTCAGGCAGTTTTCATAAAGGAATGAAACTACATCAGGTGCGCACTAAAAAAGACATGAAAATTCCTGATGCACTCACCTTTTTAGCAGCCGATCGCGGGCATGTAGATAAAGCCTATCCTGGCGACATTATCGGTATTCATAATCACGGTAAAATTCGCATTGGCGATACCTTTACCCAAGGCGAAGCACTTTATTTTACAGGCATCCCCAACTTTGCCCCTGAGTTATTTCGTCGCGCACAATTACGTGACCCCTTAAAAAATAAACAACTGCAAAAAGGTCTGGATCAACTCTGCGAAGAAGGCGCAACCCAGCTATTTCGTCCAATGACAAATAATGATTTGATACTAGGTGCCGTGGGTATATTGCAGTTTGACGTAGTAGCACAGCGGTTAAAGGATGAATATAACGTCGATTGTCAATTTGAACCTATCAACGTACAAACCGCTCGCTGGGTTACCTGCACAGATGAAAAAATACTAGATGCCTTTAAAGTAAAGGCTACGGCTAACCTTGCCTATGATCATGCAGGGGAGTTAGTCTATATCGCACCCACACGCGTTAATTTGCAAATGGCAACGGAGCGCTATCCTGATATAGAATTCTTAGCGACTCGTGAACATGGTATTTATGATTAAACCCTGACCAATTCTTTGAGTTAGGAAATTTGATATTCTTCATCAAAAAGAAAAATAGGCTACCAACTTAAGGCGGGACAAGTAAAGTCATAGCAAACAACCCGCACCCTTCGACAAGCTCAGGGAACTACCCTTTGGTAGACTCAGGACACTGCTTCCTGAGCTTGTCGAAGGGTACGGGTGAATAGCAGAAGCATTAACGGTCTCGCCTTAAACTGGTAGCCCCTCATATTTTATGTTAATTGTGTAGTCTCCTTATCCATCCCTCGTTCCCATGCTCATACTATTTCAGCCGCCAAAATACTTGGATAAAATATCCAAATCACCTGTAATATAAGCATTGAAATTTGTACTTTGTAGAATGCTCGATATGCATTCCCACGCTGGAGTGAGGGTGCATAAACATACTTTACTAGCGTTTAACTGCGTAACATCAGTTATGAAGATGAAATTTAATAAGTGAACATCTATAGGAATGAAAGCTTTAGCTTTTCAGTAAGAAAATAAGAAAGAGAATTATTAATAATCTATGAATACAAAAATAAATAAAAAACTACGCATTATCTATGCAGGAAGCCCCGAATTTTCCGTCCCTGCGCTGGAGGCATTAATCGCTTCTGGGCATGAGGTGGTGGCGGTTTATACCCAGCCAGATCGTCCCGCAGGGCGTGGTCGAAAAATTAAATTTGGTCCGATTAAGCAAGTTGCGGTAGATGCCAATATCCCTGTTGAGCAAGTGGAGTCGTTTAAGAGCGATGAAGCGCTAGACACCTTACGTGCTTATAATGCAGATTTAATGATTGTGGCAGCTTATAGTTTATTATTACCGCAAACGGTGCTTGATACGCCTACATTAGGTTGCCTCAATATTCACGGTTCATTACTGCCTCGTTGGCGTGGCGCTGCGCCTATTCATCGTGCGATTCAGGCGAGCGACACAGAAACAGGGGTCACTATTATGCGAATGGCATTGGGGCTAGATACGGGGGATATGCTGTATAAAATACCTTGCCCCATTACAACGAGTGATACAGGTCAAACCATTCATGACCAACTTGCCAAAGATGGTGCAACGGCATTATTAAAGACATTAGGTTTATTAGTTGAAGATAAGTTAGCGCCAGAAGTTCAGGATGATTCGTTGAGTTGTTATGCACATAAACTGACGAATAAGGATGGGGAAATAGACTGGACAAAATCAGCCATTGAAATTGATAGTATGATTCGTGCTTATAATCCTTGGCCTGCAGCATTCACGACTAAAAATGGTAAAAATATTAAGTTTTTTATGTCATCTGTCATTGAATCTAGCGCAGTGGGGAAAATAGGTGAGGTTGTAGCTGAATCTAAGCAGGGGATTGAAATTATTACGGGTGATGGTTCAGTATTAATTACTAATTTGCAATTACCGAATGCTAAGAAGCTGGATGTTAAAGATTTTATTAATGGTAAGTCACTATTAGGCGTTATTTTTCCCTCATGAATCAAACCAACCCACGCTTAATCGCCACTAAAATTTTGCATAGCGTCATCTACCAAGGTGAATCCCTAAGTCCATTATTAGCTGATAATGAAGCGGCTGCTGATCCTTTAGTGCGTGATTTATGCTTTGGTAGCCTACGCTGGCATGAGCGATTATCAGCGGCGCTCAATGAGCTAATATCTAAGCCCTTAAAAAATAAGGACAAGGATATTGAATGTTTATTATGCATTGGCTTGTATCAAATTATCTATCAACAAACTCCCGATCATGCTGCCGTCAATGAGACGGTGGCTACGCTAAAAGGATTGAAAAAGCCTTGGGCTAAAAAACTGGTCAATGGGGTATTACGTAACTTTCTGCGCCAACAAGATGCGCTATTAGAAAAAATAGATAAACATGATGCGGTGCGTTACGCCTTTCCTGAATGGTTAATTGGCAAGATAAAAAAAGCATGGGCTGATGATTGGCAACAGATTGTTAGTGCCAGTAATCAACGTGCGCCAATGGTGTTGCGGGTTAATAGACTTCATCAAAGCCAAGAAGATTATTGTAAAAAGCTTAATGAGGCGGGGATAAGGGCGACTGTATCTGAGGTTTGCGATACTGCTATTATTTTAGATAAGCCTGTTAATGTACACGAGCTACCCCATTTTAATCAGGGCGAGGTTTCTGTGCAAGATACCGCGGCGCAGTTAGCCGCTGGATTATTAGATTTAAAGCCAACGATGTTGGTATTAGACGCTTGCGCCGCGCCAGGTGGTAAGACAGGGCATATTTTGGAAAATTGTCAGTCTTTAAATGTGGTGGCGGTTGATAATAGTGCCTCACGTATGCCGCGTGTGGCAGAAAATATATCACGCATCTTTCCTGCATTAGAGGCGAAAATTGTAGAGATTAGCAATAAAGATACTAATAGTGAAAAAATAATAGAGGGTGGTTTTGATGGCGAAAATAGCAATATAACGTTGCTAGTTGCTGATGCCGCCAAGCCAGAACAATGGGCAAAGGGTCTTTTATTTGATCGTATTTTGCTCGATGCACCTTGCTCAGCAACAGGCGTGATACGTCGCCATCCTGATATTAAATGCCTACGCCGTGCGGATGATATCAAAGGATTGCAGCAACAACAGCAACAGCTATTAGCTAGTTTGTGGGCTAAATTAAAACCACAAGGCAAGCTATTATATGCGACATGTTCTATACTTCCTGATGAAAATGAAAAACAAATAGCAACCTTTATAGAACAGACAGAGGATGCGGTTATTCAAGACATTGAAACAAGCTGGGGTCATACTTTACACTATGGACGACAGATTTTTCCCAATGAATTAGCAATGGATGGCTTCTATTATGCCTTACTAAAAAAGAAACCCTAAGGAACGTGTACGAAACAACCTCCCGATCTCTAACTTGCCTTTTTATCCTAGCTTGGATGATCTCATTCGTTGCATAGAGTAACTATGCGTCTCATGAGTTCATCCAATCTGAAATAAAAATTCTGCGTTAGAACTTCGGGACGTTATTCCGTGCACGTTCCTAAGGAAGTTCCAAACCAGAGGCTGAGAACCTATCTCTTACTGATTTCGCAAAGGTTTTTCTCGATCTTTACTTGGCGTGCTTAGCATCTTTACGAGATAATTCTGTTTTTCTTTGTTGCATTGTTAAAACCCCTATGAAAAATCTACCAATTCTTCATCAAATAAATCCAAACTGGCTAAGACGCTGTGTGCCACTGATACTCATACTATTATTAGTGGCAAGTTCAGTCGGTGCTGCAAAAGGTATCTACATTGAGCTTTTTAAACTTCAGCCTATTGCTAAAAAGCTCGATAGCAATGAAATACGCTCTTATAAAGTGCAGTTAAATATAAAATATCAATTAACTGATTATTTACATCAAGCGCTACTAAACGGGGTCATATTAAAAGCCCAACTAGAATTTACTTACCACCAGCCCGATAATTGGTTTTGGAATAAAAAAGAATCATTGGGAAGCTTGAATTTTCGCTTAAAATATCATGCGCTTAGTCGTCATTATCTACTCGCTCGCAATGATACTAATGAGCATTGGAATTTTGGCAATCTTCCTGCTGCACTGCGTAAAATGGGCGAAGTTCGTAATTATAAATTGCCACGTCTTGATAAAAGAGACGCAGGCACTGCTAATTATATAAGCGCTATTGTTTATCTTGAACCAGAAAAAATAAAGTTGCCCTTACGCATTCAAGCGTTAATAGGTAATGAATATGGTTTATCCAGCCAAGAGGCGCACTGGCAATTACCATGAGGCCTCATTTAAAACCCCTCTTAATTCAGGCAATTCCAATTACATTGGTTGTTGTTTTGTTAGCCATATCGCTAACATTATTACGGCAGGCAATGAACAATCCTTACGATACGGAGGACTTAAATGAGTGGTTGTTACTGCTCAATGGTTTAATTATTGTCATCCTTTCAGGCTTGATTATTTATAATAGTGTTCAGCTTGTCATTCGCCTGAAATCGAAACAGGCAGGATCACGTTATACTGCGCGCTTAATGGTCGCATTTGCAGTCCTCACTATTATTCCTGTTCTAGTAGTGTCCTTTTTTTCAGTTAATTTTCTTGGTGATCGCATTGATGCTTGGTTCAATGTGAAAATTGCCAATGCGTTAGATGATTCGCTGGAGTTATCACAACATGCCTTTGATGTCAGAATGCGTCAGCATTTATTTAATTTGGAGCAAGTAGCTAAAGAGATGGTTACCTTAAATCCAAATGAGACAACTGATTTTTCTACTTTTTTGAATCGTAAAAGAGAGCAGTTAGGCGCTTACGAAATGGTGTTATTGGATGCTAATAAAAAAATAATTGTTTATAGCGGTAATGATACTGACACTATTTTGCCAAGCTTTCCTGAGGATACTATTTTTCGCAGTTTATCGTTACATGGTTATATGTTCCAATTGGAACCTACCTCTGACAGTAAGGATACCTACTCTCGTGTAGCATTAACGGTACAACCTGGCGTTGAAACCTTGGTTTTAACCGCTCTTTTTTCACTTTCAAAAAATAATCTTAGTCTTGCTGAAAGCGTTATCAAGGCGCGTTCAGAATACAAACAAACCGAACAGAATCGCGAACAGATAAAGCAATATTTTCGTATTACGCTTTTGTTGATTATGGTGTTGTCTATTTTATTTTCTATTTTGGCCGCTTTTCTTTATTCGCAAAAACTAACAGAACCTATTAGAAGCTTATTAGCAGGAACGGTTGCGGTTGCAGAAGGTAATTTATCCAAAAAACTGCCCATTTCTGATAAAGATGATTTTCACTTATTAGCTCGCTCATTTAATATTATGACAGCGCATCTAACGCAAGCACGTAGTGAAAGCGAATTCAGCCAAAAACTGATGGAGCAACAGCGTGATTATCTAAATATTGTACTGGATCATATCAGCTCAGGCGTTATTACCATTGATGAAAATGGTATTATTCGCCGAATTAATGCAGCGGCTGAACAGGTGTTGCAAACTCCGCTAAAACAGTATCATGGCAAAAGCTGTGAGCAACTGTGTACCGATAGCCAGAGTTTAAGCCCGCTATTTGCAGCCATTCAACCCTATTTTCAAAATAATGCCAAAGAATGGCAGTTAGAAGTTAATCTACCCCTTCCTAGTGGGCATCAAGCACTGGTGTGCAAAGGTACAAAATTACCTTCATTAGAGGGGTATGTATTGGTTATTGATGATATTACTGAGGTGATTCAAGCGGAACATGAAGCGGCATGGAGTGAAGTGGCACGCCGTCTTGCGCATGAAATAAAAAACCCCTTAACACCCATACAATTATCAACCGAACGATTACAATTCAAGTTATTGCCAGAACTCAGCGATCAATCTGCTAAGTTATTAAAGCGCATGAGTAAAACGATTATCCATCAAGTGGATAATATGAAAATTATGGTGGATGCTTTTAGTCAATATGCACGTGCGCCCGCATTAGAGTTTCAGCATTTGAATATTAATATGGTCGTAAAAGATGTGGCTGAACTCTACACTAGGAATAGCCAACAAGCTGAAATTGTACTAAATTTAGAAGATGTGCCTAATTTACAGCTAGATCTGAACAGAATTCGACAAATGTTGGTGAATTTAGTTAAAAATGCGCTAGAAGCAATGCCAGAAAAGCAAACATTTAAACAAGTGATTTTGTCAACATCGCAGAATCATGACAAAGAGAGTCTGTGTTATCAGCATATTGTGATTGAAGTCAGTGATAATGGTGAAGGTATTAGCAAGGATGTTATTGCCAATCTATTCACGCCCTATGTCAGTACCAAAAGTAGTGGTACAGGTTTAGGATTGTCAATTGTAAAGAAAATAGTCGAAGAGCATTCGGGTAAAATATTTGCTAATAATAGAACCGATGAAATAAATGATAATAAAGGCGCAAAAATAAGTGTTTGTTTGCCTTTGATAAATTAATGGAGTATCCCTATGACTGAAAAATATAATGTTTTAGTCGTTGATGATGAGCCAGATATTCGCGAATTAGTTGGCGAAATACTGGAAGACGAAGGTTATCACGTTATAACCGCTAAAAGCGCTGAGCAGGCAAGAGAGAAGCGTCGTCTGCGTCGTCCTGATGTCGTATTGCTGGATATTTGGATGCCTGGTGATGATGGTATTTCCCTGTTAAAAAGCTGGAAGCAAAGCGAGGGATTATGTTGTCCTGTGATTATGATGTCAGGACATGGCACCATCGAAACAGCGGTTGAAGCAACCCGTCTCGGTGCCTATGACTATATTGAAAAGCCATTATCAATGGCTAAAATGTTACTGACGATTGAAAATGCATTGCGCTCAGGTCAATTAGAACAAGAAAATAAAGGGCTAAAAAAGCAATTACAAATTCCACCTGCACCGATTGGCTCTAGTGAAGCCTTGGTGAATCTACGCGAGCAAGCATTGCGTGTGGCAAAGCATGGTAGTGTTATTTTGCTCTATGGTGAAGCAGGGGCAGGAAAAGAAATTTTTGCGCATTATATTCATACTCAAAGTGATCGTGCCACTCGCCCTTTTGTGAAAAGCATTGTTTCCTCCTATGCCAAAGATCAAACCGATACGCAACTTGCCACTATGATGTTTGGACGTGTAGATGGTGATAAAACGGAGTATGGTTTATTTGATGAAGCACAAGGCGGTTGTTTATACCTTATTGATATTGATGCTTTACCTAAGTCACTACAATTGATGCTATTGACGGTATTACGTGATAATTTTTATATGCGAGTTGATAGTTTTGATCGTATTGAGCTGAATATGATCATTATCACTTCAGCACAGCATGATTTACGTGATGATATTGAAGCTGATCGTTTTAATGAAGCACTTTATGATTGTTTGAATATTGTTCCTCTGTATATTCCTGCATTACGTGAACATAGCGAAGATGTTTCTGAGTTGCTTAACTATTATGTGGATCAGCAGACTTTAAAAAACGGCTTGCCCTATCGCCATTTTTCAGTAGCAGCACAAAACTTCCTGCGTAATTATCACTGGTTAGGAAATATTCGTGAGTTACGCAATTTGGTGCAACGTTTATTGATTTTAGGCACGGATACTGAAATAGATCAGGATGAAGTGGAAGAAACGTTAGGCGCAAGTATTCCTATTTTTGAGCAAGGTATAGAAAAACTACTGCCAAACAGTTTATATGACATGCCACTACGCCAAGCGCGTGAACAATTTGAACATGATTATTTAAGCTATCAGCTTACCCAATGTGGTGGTAATGTCAGTAAACTCGCCGAACGTGTCAAAATGGAGCGCACTCATCTTTATCGCAAAATGCGCTCTTTAGGGATTGATCCTAAAAAGTTTAATAAATGATGCTTAGGAAGGTGCACGGAATAACTTCCCGACGTTCTAACGCAGAATGTTTATTTCAGATTGGATGAACTCATGAGGTGCATAGTTACTCTACGCAACGAATGAGATCATCCAAGCTGGGATAAAAAGGCAAGTTAGAGATCGGGAAGTTGTTTCGTG
>DRMS01000120.1 GCA_011322515.1 Leucothrix mucor | reverse complement strand
TAGTCTTTTATCGCCAAGATTCAAATTAACCAATTCATCATTTAACATTTGATTTTGTTTTGTTGTAAATATTGTCGCTTATTTTAACAAAAAATTCGAAGGATGGGATGCTAATCAAAGATGTGGGTAACGATATGACCTTAAACTGGTAGCCAAAAATAGAAAGCAAATGTATTACGGATTACAGTTTGCTAACGAGTCATAACCGCCACCACCAAGGCAACTATCAGAACCTGAACCTCCATTCAATTTATCATTACCATTCCCTCCGTATAACTTATCGCGTCCACGATTACCATTAATCGTGTCACGTCCATTGCCACCATAAAGTTTGTCGTATCCGTTATTTCCACTAATACGATCATTACCATTGCCACCGTAGATCCGATCTGCACCCCCCTGACCTTTAATCACATCATTGCCATTACCACCATATACACGGTCGCTTCCAGCGCCTGCATCGATAGTATCATGTCCTGATCCTCCGTAAATGCTATCTCTACCACGGTTACCTTGGATATTATCGTTGCCACTTCCTCCATAAAGCGCATCATGCCCATTACCGCCATAAAGTCGGTCAGCACCACGATTGCCGAAAAGTTTATCTTCGCCTTGGTCGCCGTAAAGTGAGTCATTACCAGAACCACCCCAGATAATATCTCTGCCACCATTACCGTGGATAGTGTCACGTCCTCGACCGCCGCAAATAACATCATTACCACCACGACCATTAACGACATCATTACCCGCGCCAGCCCAAATAACATCTCTACCATTAGTACCGTTGATATAATCAGCAGATGAAGAACCCCAAATAGTGATTATCTTGCCTTTACAATAGGTAGGCGCTCCCCAAGGCTTATGATTTGTTTGAGTAGCAGATGCACTTTGTATGCCGATAAAACCAGCCAGTGTGATAAGTGAAATTACAATTTTTGCGCTTAATGTTTTATTTTTCAACATGAAAAAGTCCTTTTTATTTTAATTAGATCTAATCTTAACTAGTCAATAATTAAGACATCCCTCGGAGTTTATTTGGAAATTGAAAACCTAGTGAAAGCCATTTTTAAGTGATTATATTTTCAATCGAATAGCATGATGCTATTGAATAAATTTGATTGGGAAATAGATACCGTTAAGAATGGATTGCAGTAGTTTTTCACTTCTTGGAATAGGCTCCAAATTAAAGACACTCTAGCCTAAACTTTAATATTGCTTTCAGACAAAACCCGCGAGAATTTCCCTAGAAAGCTCATATTATTATCTAAGCCAGAGTCTCCTACAGCATTAATTGTAAAAACAATAATGCCATTTCAGTATGGATTATTTCTATCCAAACCTTACAAGCAGATGCGCATAGTATTATAAGAATAGATCAATTATTTTTATTATTTAGATTGAAAATGGGGAGGACTAGCGAGCTAATTGCTTTTAGGGAATGCCTTGGAGTAGCCTCAGTTTATTACACTGCAACTAATCCCTTAATATGTGCATGACTTTTATAGTTAATCAGTTCGAAATCATCAATAGTAAAATCAAAAATAGAGCTTATTTCAGGGTTTATTTTCATGGTTGGTAGCACATATGGCTCACGGCTAAGTTGTAACTCTGTTTGCTCCATGTGATTGGAGTATAAGTGCGCATCACCTAAGGTATGCACAAAATCACCTAGTTTTAAACCTGTAACTTGGGCGACCATCATGGTCAATAAGGCATAGGATGCAATATTAAAGGGTACGCCAAGAAATATATCGGCACTGCGCTGATAAAGTTGGCAGGATAATTTACCATCCGCAACATAAAACTGGAAAAAGGCATGGCAAGGCGGTAATGCCATATTGTCTATTTCAGCTACATTCCATGCACTAACAATAATGCGCCGTGAATCAGGATTATTTTTGATTTGCTCAATGATTTGACTGATTTGATCAATATGACCACCGTTAGGCGTTGGCCATGAGCGCCATTGATAGCCATACACAGGGCCTAAATCACCTTTTTCATCCGCCCATTCATCCCAGATGCGTACTTTATTATCCTTTAGGTAGTTGATATTGGTATCGCCTTTTAAAAACCACAGTAGCTCATGAATAATGGAGCGTAGATGTAGTTTTTTAGTGGTGATCACAGGGAATCCTGCGTTTAGATCATAGCGGGATTGATATCCAAAAACGGATTTTGTGCCAGTGCCAGTGCGATCTTCTTTAATTGTGCCGTTTTCGTAGACATGGCGCATTAAATCTAAGTATTGTTTCATAAGTATTGTTTGCAATGTAAAGGAATGGAGCGCAATTCAGGAGTGAAAGCTTCAGCTTTTCCGTCAATAAAACTTATCTTATTTAACGAAAAAGCTGAAGCTTTCACTCCTTTGTATTTCAAGCAAAAAAGAGTTTACGTAGCTCTGATCCAGGATCTTCAACGCGCATAAAAGCTTCGCCTACTAAGAATGCGTTAATATTATGTGCGCGCATTTTTTCAATATCCTCAAGCGAATGTATGCCACTTTCTGTTACCACGATGCGATCCTCTGGGATGAGCGCTAGTAAATCTATGGTGGTATCAAGGCTGGTATTAAAATTGCGTAAATTGCGATTATTAATTCCCACTAGCGTTGCACCAAGAGGTAATGCGCGTAGCAACTCTTCTTTATCGTGCGCTTCTATTAATACATCCATACCCAATTCACGGGCTAGGGTGTATAAGCTCTGTAAATTTTCATCCTCAAGAATAGCGACAATTAATAAAATGCAATCGGCTCCCATTGCCCTTGCTTCATGCACCTGATAAGGCTCTAGAATAAAATCTTTGCGGATAACAGGGAGGGCGCAAGCAGCTCTGGCTTGTTGTAGATATTCTTCTGAACCTTGGAAAAAGTCTTTATCCGTTAAGACTGAAAGACAACTTGCTCCCGCTTTTTCATAGCTTTTTGCAATATCTGCTGGAATAAAATTTTCTCGCATTACGCCTTTGCTGGGGGATGCTTTTTTAATTTCAGCGATAACAGCAGACTGATTGGCGGCAAGTTTGGCTTGCATAGCCCCAACAAAGGGGCGTACAGGTGATGCACCTGAGGCTTCTTGTTTTAATTGTTCTATGCTTTTAATTGCCTCTCGTTCGGCTATTTCTTCGTATTTGCGTTTAACTATTTTTTTTAGGATATCAGGTGTGTTATTGCTCATATAAATCATCAAGTAGGGTGGGTGAAACCCACTGTGGAAATTGCATGG
>DRMS01000119.1 GCA_011322515.1 Leucothrix mucor | reverse complement strand
CTTCTGGTTATGGCTATATCCAGATCAATAACCCGGAATATACTCTGGAGCTGGCCACTATTGAGTCATTCTTAAATGATTATCTTGAACAGAATGGCGGTAAAGTGGACTTTATTCACGGTGATGAAGTGGTTAATGAACTGGGTGTTAAGGAAGGCAATATGGGCTTCTTCTTCCCGCCGATTTCAAAACACAGTCTGTTTAAAACCATTATTTTTGACGGCGCCCTGCCCAGAAAAACCTTCTCTATGGGTGAGGCGGATGAAAAACGCTTTTATCTGGAAGCCAGAAAAATTAAATAAATATCCTGTATAAGACTACCCATTATAATGTTGAAATTTGATAACACTGCAGATAATGGGTAGTTTGAAGTGGTGTGACGTGGAATGAGGAGCGCTGCTTTAAACTATCCATGTTAATTTATCCTGTTATACGAAATTGCCATTTCTATCTAATCCTATTTCATTGCCAACAATATCAAGGACTTTGTTTAATCCAGAATGTGACTCCTGTGGTACAGGAGTCACCATACCAGCGTTTGTTTTAGCATAACGAAAAAGAAATGGTGAACTGTGGGCGCTATCAAGTAGCACACACCAATGCGGTACTGGAGTTTCTAGTGGCTGGCCATGTTCGACTTACATGCTCCATGCCTTCACTAAACTATGCGACACAGGAAATCCGAACGCATCAGCTGGGCAACTTTCTCCACTTTTAAAAACAATATCGGTTGCCATGAAAAATTAAGATTACCTCTATATAAGCTTACATCTGTTAAGTCATGATTCATTGTGGCGATCATTATCTGTTTTTTACTCGCCAAACAACAACCGTATAGGATTCCTTATAAATTTAGATACTTTCAAATACACCTTTTAACCCATTTTCTAGTACAGCTTTACTTGGGATTAAAAGACCATCTAAAAGCAAAATCACAGCAACGAACCCGAATGAAATTCCCACCATAAGAAAAGTAATATTAGACACCAGGTTACTTATCATCTCATTGCTTAGTTGACTATAATTAAATGATATTATTTCAGATGCCGAATATTGAATTATAGAACCACCAATAAAAGCAAAAATGAAGTAGCCTATAACTCTCATTATTAACATTGTTGGTAACTTTCTTTCTATTAGAGGAATACTTGTAAATGGATTCTTTTTATATGTAATAATATTACCTTCAACTTTTAGATAACGTCTATATTTTAAATAGTTTTCAATAGCAGATTTAGGACTGACTGCTTTCAATAGTAATAATATCTCATTTATGTAGATATTTTTTTTGTAATGAGCACTCATAGCTTCCTCTACTAGTAATTTTTTTTCTTCACTCATTATATTTATGTCTTCCGAAAGAAGTTCAGATAATTGAGTTAGTGATTCTCTATTTGATTTTGATTTATCAATATTTCTTTTTGATAACCATTGAACCAAACCAAAAACACCAATAACCACTGCTGTTATAATCTTAAAATCGATTTCCATATCACATATTCCTTGATAAATATTTTCTAACGCCTTGCTCAGCGGCAGTTTAAAGTGGCACGTTTTTGCGGAAGCAAAATAAGTGACGCTTTAAACTGTCCACTGGAGCTATTTGTGTACGCCCGACATGGGCATTGAATGATGAGGTGAAAGTCCTCTGTAGGAAGATCACGGTCATCACCCTAAATGTTTAGGGATATTATGACCTTAACTACTAGCGAAAGGCAAGTGCTGATCCGTGAGGAAAGGTGTGAAGGACGCCTGGAGCAAAACTGTGAGCTGATGAATAAAAACATCATATGAGTCTTAGCCTGAAGGTGAGTTGGCACAAGACAACGAAACCAGGTGATCTACCGGGTAGAGTAAATGATGCAGTTGTGCAGTGAAAGTCAGTGTTCTTATTCGGGGAGATCTGTTTAACCTGCGATCGGAAAGACACCAGTGAGGCTCTGGTATAAAAGTG
>DRMS01000118.1 GCA_011322515.1 Leucothrix mucor | reverse complement strand
TTCCAGATTGGATGAACTCATGAGGCGCATAGTTACTCTACGCAAGGAATGAGATCATCCAAGCTGGGATAAAAAAGCAAGTTAGAGATCGGGAAGTTGTTTCGTGCTCGTTCCTTAGGAAGTTTCAACCTGTTCCCACGCTCCAGCGTTGCGGCTCGTGATGCTGGAGCACTATAGTTTTTCAGATAAATAATTTCCTGATAAAAGGAGTGAAAGCTTCAGCTTTTCCGTCATCAATATGAAATTTAATAAGTGAACATCTATAGGTATGCATTTCGTATTCATCAATACCCCTTATTAGGGTGGGCAATCTTCTCTGCCCGCCAAACTCTTGATAAAAAATGAGGGAAAAATACTCCACTCTACAATAGTCTGCATTTCGGGTAGCGAGGCTACAGTCGAGTTTTGAGAGAAAATAATAATAAAAATGAGACAAAATCATGAAGTATCATCATAAAAATAATGCATTTACCATCTGGTTTTTAATTTTCAGTATGCTGTTATCGTTTGCAGTCCATGCCAAATCACCTGCGGCGGGTACCTTAATCCAAAATCAGGCAAGTGCTACCTATAAAGATGCGAATGGCGTGAAACAAACGGCGACCTCTAATGTTGTGGAAACACTGATACAGCAAGTAGGAGCAATGCAATTAGTTCAAGATCAGACGCGCTATGGAGCGGCTGGTAATGTGGTGTATTTACCGCATGTATTAACTAATATGGGCAATGGTGTCGATACTTATGACTTGACGGTTGCTAATGTGGGGGCTGATGATTATGAGTTTGATCTTACTAAAGTATTGATCTATGCAGATAAAGATAAAGATGGTCTTCCTGATAGCACAACGCCCATTACATCAACGGATGCTTTGGCGGCTGATGAAGCGTTTTACTTTGTCATTGGTGCTGAAATTCCCGCAGGAGCAACCAATGTACAACAAGGGAAGTTAACGATTGAAGGAAAAAGTCAATTTGATAAAACCCAGATAAAAACCAACACAGATACCGTCATTGTTTCTGAAGATGCAGTAATCAATGTCGTAAAAAGCATGAGTGCTAACTCAGGGCTATCGCCAAGCGGTTCTTATACCATTACATTAAGTTATGAAAATAAAGGTGTTGAGACGGCAACTAATGTTATTTTAAGTGATAGTTTACCAGCAGGAATGACCTACAGTTCCAGTGGTGCGCATTGGAGTGAAACGGGCAGTGGACTTACCTTAACTGATACTGACAGCAATGATGCTCAGGGGACTGCGCCTAATACCATTAAATTTTGTGCTTATGAAACAGGTTGTGATAATAAAGTATCCGCAGTCATCGCACAGGTTGCAGCGGGAGCATCAGGTGAAGTGACATTTAAAGTGACTATTGCAGATGCTTTGCCAGCTTCTACCTTAGTTAATATTGCAACGTTTTCTTATCATAATGGTTCGGTCGATATTCCATCTACAAATACCAATCAAGTTCCTTTCGAGATTCTTCAACAGCCTAGTGTCATCGCCAATGGCTCAGAGACAGATCCTACTGATGGGGCTGATAATAAGAATACGGGAACAGATTCCTTTATTGTTGATAGTGCCAGTCGAGGTGCAACCGTAGTCTTTGATAATATAATTCGCAACACAGGTAATAGTGATGATGTATTTGATATAACAATGGATGAGGCAAATTCAAGCTTCCCCATAGGTACAGTATTCCAATTATTCCAGTCAGATGGTTTTACCCCATTAATGGATAGCAATAATAATGGCACCGTGGATACAGGCATAATGGCTCCCAATGCTCGTTATAAGGTGGTCTTAAAAGCGATATTACCTAGTAATGCATCGGGCGATAATAATGGGGTTGGTTTTGACATGATAAAAATAGCAACATCTTCTCTTGATAGCAGCATAGCAAATAGTGTTACCGATCATTTAGGAAAAATAACAGGTGATTCTGTTGATTTAACCAATAATAAAGATATTGCATCAGGAGCGGATGCCGCAGATGGTGTTGGTATTGGACCTGAAGGTAGAGCAGTTACTACAGAAACTATTATTCCAAGCG
>DRMS01000117.1 GCA_011322515.1 Leucothrix mucor | reverse complement strand
CTATTTTTCAACGCGGCTACCAATTTAACATAGGACAGTTGCTTGGCTGGAATTGTAGGTCGGGTTAGATTTTTTTGCTTGCAAAAAAACGTAACCCGACAAGCATTGTGCAACTTGCTGGGTATTGCATCGGGTTACGTTACCTTGCTACGCTTGATAAGCTAACCCGACCTAAGGCGGGACAAGCAAAGTCATAGCAAATTAACCCGCCCCCTTCAATAAATCATGACATCGTTTCCTGAGCTTATCGAAGAGTGAGCGATACCTTTATTTTCTTGGAGTAACTTTAAATAGAGTGTGTTTTAATACCTCTATCAGATGTAGTATTAGCCTATGAAATCTAATCAAAAAATTACTCATGGTGGCAATCTACATCAAGCTTCTGAGCTTTATACTATTCCCCTGAAAAACTGGATAGACTTGTCAACAGGTATCAATCCCCGTCCTTGGCTACCACCCGATATTCCTACGTCTGTATGGCAGCGTTTGCCTGAAACAGATGATGATTTGCTTCCAGTCGCGCAACATTATTATGGTTGTGACACTATTTTGCCAATTGCTGGCTCTCAATTTGCTATTCAATCTTTGCCTTATTGTCGCCAGCGCTCGCGCATTGGCATTGTTAGTCCTTGCTATGCGGAACATGTCTATTGGTGGGAGCAAGCGGGTCATAGTGTCGTTACTATTAGAGCAGATGAAATTGATCTCTTTATACGAGGTCTGGATGTGTTGCTGCTAAGTAATCCTAATAATCCTGATACGACTCAGTATGCTAGTGATGATTTACTGCGTTGGCATCAGCAGTTAATAAAAGATAAGGGCTGGTTAATAGTTGACGAGGCGTTTGTCGATAGCACGCCAGAGGCAAGTCTTTTATCACACTTTAAAAGAATACCTAATGGGCTTATTGTGTTGCGCTCAATTGGTAAATTCTTTGGATTGGCGGGAATACGGCTAGGTTTTATTGCTGCCGAAGCCGATTTATTAGAGAAAATAGCGCAACAGCAAGGTCCTTGGGCGGTCTCTCACCCCGCGCGCTGGTTAGGATCGCAGGCTCTTGCGGATCAGCAATGGCATCAACAAACATGTGAGTTTTTGATTAATCAAAGCACTATTCTGAAAAATATTTTGTCACAATATTTTTCACAGATTTATAAAACTAATTATTTTTGCTACTTTCAACACCCTGATGCCAAACTTATAAAGCATAAATTAGCGCAACAAGGAATCTGGATTCGCCACTTTGAGGAGCCTTCTTCTGTTCGTCTTGGATTACCTGCCAGTCATACTGAATTTCACCGACTACGTGAAACTTTATCACTATGTTTCGCCTCCATTAGCTAATCAATCGTTACCATATACTATTTATTATAAATTAATCATAAGCTTACAAGTATATCCCCTTCATCAGAAAAATTGATAATTATTCTTTCATTAGTTAATAACTATATGCTAATATGCGCGCCATTATTAACTACCCCTCTCGGTGAGGGATGGCTTTAACCATATGAACATGTATTCTTCCATAAAACTAATGATGGCAATTTTATTAGTAATCAGCTGTATTATTTCAAATTCTAGTTTCGCTACTCCAAATAGAAATTTCAATAATAAATCCATTGATTCTACAACTAGAGGGAACGTTGCCAAAATTGAGAAGGCGCTAAAAGTTATTGAAATAAAGCTCATTAAGAAAGCACATCTTAGAAAAATGAGTTTTTACAAAAAAACTAGAACCACTAAACGTACCAATAGGTTAAAGGTGACAGCAACTGCCTATACATCTCATGTGGCGCAGACGGATAGTACGCCTAATATTGCGGCATGGGGGGATAAATTACGTCCTGGTATGAAAGCCATTGCGGTATCTGATGATTTGCTTAAGATCTATGGTTTAAAGCATGGCTCTAAAGTGCGTATTAAAGGCTTAGCGGGTGAATATTTAGTATTAGATAAAATGAATAAGCGCTGGAAAAAACGAATTGATATTTATATGGGAAAAGATCGTCGCAAGGCGTTTAAGTGGGGACGACGCAAGGTTGAGCTTCACTGGAATATCTAATGAAGGATGCTCCGAGCAATTAAGCAACGAGCAACTTCCTGAAGCTATGACGAAGAATTTTGAGAAGTTATTCTGTGCACGTTCCTAAGGAACGTGCACGAAACAACTTCCCGATCTCTAACTTGCCTTTTTTATTGCAGGCAAACCAAGTAATTAAGACCTTTATAATTGATTTTGTAGCCACTACAAAAAACAAAAATAATCAGAGCTAATTTTTAGTCATTATATCTAATAAAATAGACTTACCCTCCATTGTGCTAGGTTGCGTTAGTCCCATTAGCTCTAAAATGGTTGGCGCTAAACTACTTAAACCAGCATTGGTACGCAAGCGCCAAAAGTCTTTATCTATAATCAGGCATGGCACGGGGTAAACGGTGTGTTGAGTGCTTGGCTCACCTGTAAAGGGATCAATATATTCATCACAATTACCATGATCTGCAGTTAAAATCACTGAATAATCATTTTCTACTGCGGCATCTAGCACTCTACCTGCTTCTTTATCGAGTGTTTCAACGGCTTTAATAATGGCTTCTGGAACAGCGCTATGACCGACCATATCTCCATTGGCAAAATTGACGACAATAAAAGAATGTTCTTGTTTATTGACCGCTTCAATAATGGTGTCGGCAACTTCTGCTGCATTCATTTCAGGTGCTTGGTCATAGGTATCGACCTTTGGAGAGCTGATCATAATACGATCTTCACCTGCATACGGTGTTTCACGTCCGCCATTAAAGAAAAAGGTGACATGTGCGTATTTTTCTGTTTCTGCACAGTGTAATTGCTTAAACCCTGAGAGGCAGATGGTATGTGATAAATTAGTGCTTGGGCGTTCTGGTCTAAAGGCAACGGGAGCTAGTAATTTTTTGTCATATTCAGTGATACAGGTAACTACAATTGGCTTATAGTTTTTACGTTCAAAATAACTGAACTCTTCCATTCCTAGTGCTTCAGCTAGCTGGCGAGGGCGATCATTACGGAAATTAAAGAATATTAGCGAGTCATCTGGCTCTATTGTTGCCGCACCTTCCATGATATAGGGTGGAATAAACTCGTCTGTTTTACCAGCAGCATAACTTGCTTCAATGGCATCAATAGCGCTGCTCATGGGTGTTCCTTTACCATTTACCATAAGATTCCAAGCCAGTTCTGTACGTTCCCAGCGTGAATCTCTATCCATTGCGTAGAAGCGTCCAATCATGGTAGAAATACTGCCATTTGCATCTTTAAGCGTTTCTCTAAGCTGTTGAATAAAACGTATTGCTGATTTAGGAGAGGTATCACGCCCATCGGTAATAATATGCATGGCAGGAATCACACCTTCTGCTTGGCACATACGAATCAAGGCACAAAGGTGGTTGACATGGCTATGTACACCACCATTTGATACTAATCCTAACAAATGAACAGGGCGATTATTTTCTTTTGCCTGCAACATTGCACTACGTAAAACAGCATTTTCTGCAAATTTTCCATCTGCAATGGCATCATCAATGCGGACTAGATCTTGGCGTAAAATAGTGCCGCAACCAATGGTTAAATGACCCACTTCAGAGTTACCCATTTGTCCTTCTGGTAAGCCAACTGAGCTACCAGAGGCTTGTAGTGTGGTATGTGGGTATTTACTGAAATATTCATCTAAGTTGGGTGTATTTGCTTCATGAACAGCGTTATTTTTTTTGCTTGGATTTACTCCAAATCCATCTAGAATAAGCAAAATTGTTTTACGGCGGGGAACCTTTCTCTCTGGCACAACTATTTCCTATCGTTATTTTTAATGTGGCGTAGTCTACTCTCTATTTATGACAAATTCCTGTCAGCTATTTTGGATGGGAGGAGACTTGATTATGCGTTTTCAATAAACCAAAATATAGGGTGGATGCATTACTTATACTCTCTCCTACCGACTGAAAAACTAAAGTTTTCACTCCTAAAGCACGCTGGTAGTTAAAGGCATTATTTGACATCCTTCATATGTCAGTTGACAATTCTGTAGCACGTATGCAACCTAGGCAGAATACGGTAGGTCGTGGCAACGCGCTATCCCATCGTATGTAAACTTCATACAGACTACAACGGTGTAAACTACTTTTCTATGTCGTGAAAGATGCCCATGATTGAAACTATTTTAAAATTGTTTTCAAATCTTGCGTATGTTCAGCAGCTTTACGTCCTAAATCTGTTAAATAACCCCCATCATCCTGTGTGATTAAACCTTTACTAAATAGGCGTTTTGCAGCCGCAATAGTCTCCTTTGGTGCTTCATGATGAACTTTAATACCATCCTGTTCATTAAGTAAGTTAAATTGCATTAGGACATTAAGT
>DRMS01000116.1 GCA_011322515.1 Leucothrix mucor | reverse complement strand
TCGAATTGATTTAGCGGTTTTTTCAACCCCCAAACTCCCTCTAAGGCTAATATGCTGGGTTAAATTAGCTTGTGCCTCAACGCCTACAAATGGTGTGATGGCTGACTTGGCTTTGTAGGCACTGCGCTTGGCTGTTGCCTCGTTCTTTTTAACACCATAGTAATAATCAGCTACCTTGTTACTTTGATAGCGTACTCCACCCATTGCGGCGACATTGATTTTTCTTTCACCAGTCCAGTGTGGTGCATGGGGTGATATTCCACCCAATTTAAAACTTGCTTCATAGCCTTTACTGTTAGCCACGTCTTTAGTGACATCCAGCACGGCCGCACCGAAATTAGTTTCGGCAATAATACGACCGCCTAGATCTACAGAGACATCACGATTAGCCATACCTTTAAAGAGCTTATTATCTTTGGCTGTAAAACCTCTGTTTTTTGAAGCAACGATGACTTCAGCGGCAAGTGTGTTTGAATGGGTAAAATTATACGACATAACGTTGTCATCAATATTAAACTTAGCTCCTTGATATTGAATGTTAAATAATGCACCAATCTTAATGTCGTTATTGTCTTTATAGCGCATATCTTCATTATCAAGACGTAACCCAACTCCCCAGTCTGCATAGCTGGTTGATGATAGAATACTCAAAGAAAGTGCTGTTAGTAATAATGAACAAGGGTGATTAAGGTGTGTTTTCATTCGTTTTTCCTCACGTATTGGTATTTAAAGTCTTGTTGATGTTAGAGAGGAAAGAATAAAATTTAACAAGGGTAGCGTCTGTAGCAGTTTAGTTGAGGTTTTGTTATTACTTTGTACACTGTGGGAATATTAACCTAAAGCGGGATAGGTGTATTTTATGTAGATCGGGTTAGATTTTATTGTGTAGCAATAAAATGCCACCTGACAAAGCAAAAATATTGGGTAGCGTATCTTGCGATGCTCAATAAACTGACCCGATCTACAGTATCAAAATGGGCGCTAATTTCATAAATCTTCAGCATATTCCAGTAGTTTATCGATTAAAGTATTATGACGAATTCTCCATTCATCTTTATCAATTCCATCCATGTCGTCATCTCCATTTGCTAAAAGTACAACGCCAACTTGTTTCTTTGGATCATACTGCATATAGGTATAAGCACCAGGATCACTTCCATCATGCCCAATAACAGTTCGTCCATTTTTTCCAAGATGAATTTTCGCCCAGAATACGCCTATACTAAATTCGTCTATAGCTAAATCCGCTGTTTCAGGCAGCATGTCTCTAACGGAGTCTATCTTTAGAATCCGTGTATTATCAATTTCACCTTTATTCATAACCATTAATAAATATTTGGCAAGATCATTGGCACTACTACGAAGCCCTCCGTCGGGCCATGTTGATAAACTGTATAAGGGCAGGGGGGTCATTAATTGGGTGTCTTCATCCCACCTATGAGGAATGGCGATGTTATCTTGGTTAAGATCACGGAGTTGCCAACTTGTATTGCTCATTTTTAATGGATCAAAAATATGGGTTTTAGCATATTCAGCTAGTGATACACCTGTTGCTGCTTCTAATGTGTAGCCAGCTAATGCGGCCGCTATATTGCTATATTTAAAATCAGTTCCTGGTTTTTTTTGCAAAAAATTATCTTGTTCAGAGTAATAAGGTTGCCCTTCTGATAAGTAGGCTGTTAGGTAACCTATCAGAGTGACAGGTAGTGTTTCATCACAAGATTTAGTACCAAGAAGTTGATTCGCCAAATTATAATGCTGCCCATTTTCTTCTCCAACATAAAAGGAGCACCTATAAATATCCTCATTATCAATAATAGAACTAGTATGACTAACTAGATGTTTTAATAAAATAGGTTCTTTAAAAGGTTTGCTTAATGACACACCTGTTTGTCTTTCCAATAGATCGTATACATCCGCATCTAAACTTAGTAGACCTTTCTCTCTAGCGTGCATTATTGATACAGCAATTGCTGTTTTACTAATGGAAGCTAACCAAAAAGAAGTATCGGCGCTAACCATTTGTTGTGTACCAATAGTGGTCACTCCAAACCCTTCTGAAAAAACAATCTTATCTTTATTGACTAATGCAACCGCCATACCTGGCGCACGGTCATTTTTTAGGGTGGTCTTTACACTTTGGCGTATATCTTTGATTGTTTTTTCGCGAGTGTTAGAACTACTTTGACAAGCTGTTATAAAGAGTATGAATGAAAATACAATACTATGTGCTAAAACATTATTGATTGATCGTTTATTAGTAAACATAAATCTCTCTCCCTTATTTAATTGAAGACGTTACTATAGATAAACCAATTGTTAATGACTGTTAGTGATTTGTTGCTTCTTTGTTATTTCTTTGTTGATTCCTAGGAGGGCGGAGCGGAGT
>DRMS01000115.1 GCA_011322515.1 Leucothrix mucor | reverse complement strand
TGTGCCTCAATGGCATCTTAGATATTGAACATTTTATTAGATCTACTACTTATCTGTTTTTAGATAGTTAAATAAAAAAGCTGGTTTATCCAGCTTTTTTTGTGCCTGTTAGTTGTTGATTGGTAATATTTTATTATTAATATGACTAAACTTATTTTTATTATTGTCTGGAGTCTTTAAACTAAATGCTTTGTAGTTAATACCAGACCATTCGCTTAGTTCTTTAGCAAAGTTGTTTAGTCTCTTTTCGGTTATATCTGTTAATATTTCAATAAAGCTATCACCTTTGGTATGAGAGATATAACAGCATGTACCACCGTTTAGGATACATATTCTACGTATTATTTCTTTATTAGGTGTGATTGAATCCATTATTAGCCTGTGTTATTAAGTGATATTGCATTAGCGTTAGGTATTCTTTCTATAACTATATCAGGCGTATAGTATAGCAGGGTTGCGTGGTTGTTTTTAGCGCAGAGAAAAGGAAAAAGTTGCAAAAAGAGGAGGTAAGGAGGAGATAAGTACCCGCGCAAAATTAATCATAAAATATCAACAGGGCTTAATACTATGTCAAATATTGAATCAACAATAATCACAGCAGAAAGTGCTAAATCATCGGCAAAACTTTTTAATTATGGGAATATTTTGTCAGTTCTTATCGCTCCTCCATTATTTATATTTTGGTTTGGTGCCTCAATCGCATTCTATGCAACACTACGCCATCATCCTAATGAGCGTGTTGGTTATTTTACGCAAATTGCAGCTTATCAGTACTATGCCTTAGCGGGATTATTAGTTCCATTGTTTACATTTGCTCCTCCTAGGGTTACTTTTTGGCTGATAATATGGGGGATTTACGTTGTAATCTTGGTTCCTTTAGCCATAATGCAACTAATTAAAATTAACCGTGAAGAATGGAAAGATGTCACTATCAAGAAGCACCACTAAAGAGCAGTTAAAAGTAGAATCTGTAATTTTATGTACAGATTGGGATATTGATGAAATAGAAGCATTATTTGATCTTCCATTCACAGATCTTATTTTTAAAGCTCAAAGCATTCATCGACAAAATTTTGATCCTAATGCTATTCAAATTAGTACGTTATTAAGTATTAAAACAGGAGCATGTCCCGAAGATTGTTCTTACTGTTCTCAAAGTGCGCGCAATGATACTTCCTTAGAGCGAGAAAAACTATTGGCACTTGATCAGGTTGTTACAGCAGCTAAAGAGGCTAAAGACTCGGGTGTTACACGCTTTTGCATGGGAGCGGCATGGCGTAATCCTACCGATAAAAGTCTCGATAATGTTATCGAGATGATAAGGGCAGTTAAAGATCTAGGGCTGGAAACCTGTGTCACGCTAGGTATGTTGGATGGACAACAAGCACGACGCTTAAAAGAGGCTGGTTTAAATTATTATAATCATAACCTAGATACCTCTCCTGAATTTTATGGCACTGTTATTAGCACGCGCACTTATCAAGATCGTCTCGACACCATACAGTATGTGCAAGATGCAGGGATAAATGTCTGTTCTGGTGGTATTTTAGGGATGGGTGAAACACGCCATGATAGAGCTAGATTGTTGCAGGAATTAGCTAATTTATCACAGCATCCTGATTCAGTGCCAATTAATGATTTAGTACAAGTTCAGGGAACGCCGCTTGATGGAATAGATCAATTGGACTCATTTGAATTTATTCGTACCATTGCGGTTGCACGTATTCTGATGCCAAAATCTTACGTTCGTCTTTCTGCTGGGCGTGTGGAGATGAATGATGAAATGCAATCCTTATGCTTTCTAGCGGGTGCTAATTCTATTTTCTATGGAGAAAAATTACTAACTACTGATAATCCTGTCGAAAATCATGATGATGCATTAATTGCTAAATTAGGGATGAAAAAAGAAGAACTCGCTTTATAGTTTAGTTGTTTTTATTAGGGGGGAGTGAAAAAACGATTTTTTTTTGTCTTCTGTAGCCAATAACTTATTGTTTAATAATAAAATAGTTTGATTTTTCAGGTCTGGAGAAATGCATTGATAGAGATACTTCCTATCAACAAGCCCGTAGCAACGGCGTTTTAGCACCTTTATTCGGTTGTTAAATCCCGCAATAAAGCCTCTATTTTCTCTTTCAATAAAATAATTAGCAATTTTAATTATCCATTTTTTAAGTGTTTGGATAAATGTCTTATAACAATCACACTCATGAACATCGATTGAAGTTGCTATTATTGCTAATTTTCCCTTACTTCGAGCAATTACAAAATCAGGCTACCAGCTTAAAATCATATCGTTACCTACAAGCATGATCACTAATTCCGTAACTAGCTGTTTAACTGCTCTCAGTACAAAAAGGCAGTTTTATTTTGCATTTTTTAGAGTCATATACAGCAAGTATCACAGACTTGTGTGTGAGCAACGATATGCGTTAAGTTGGTAGTCCATTATTTAAAAACTATATATGAACTTGATAAAAGGATTAATAATGAAAAAAAAATGGCTAACAACGCTTATCTCTTCTGCTTTTATGTTAATGACAATGAATGCATTAATTGCATCAGAGTTTGAACAAGCGAGGGATAAAGAAGCAAAACAAGTACATGCAGCACTTCATTGGAGCTATGCAGGTGCTGAGGGTTCTAAAAATTGGGGTAAACTATCTCCTAAATTTGTAGCTTGTGAGGTAGGGCGTAATCAATCACCTATTGACCTAAAAGATGTTGTTGATGCAGATTTTCCAGCGATTAAGTTTAATTACAAGATGCTTTCTCCTGCTGATATTGTAAACAATGGGCATACAGTGCAAGTTAATTTATGGTCGGGTGGTGAGATCATACTTGATGGTGAAGCATTTAGCTTAAAGCAATTTCATTTTCATACACCAAGCGAAAATACAATCAATGGTCAGCATTTTCCGTTGGAAGCGCATTTAGTGCATTTGAATGAAAAAAATGAAATTGCAATGGTTGCGATACTATTTGAAGCGGGTAAGGATGATGAGTTATTGACGGCTTTGTGGAAAAATATCCCCCTAAAAGTGGGTGAGTCACATAAGCTTGATGCAACAGCGTTGCGTGGTATGGAGTTTGAAAGCGAACTGAAAAGCTATTATCGATTTAATGGCTCTCTAACAACACCGCCTTGTACCGAAGGTATTCGCTGGATTGTGATGAAAGCAACGCGTCATATCTCAAAAGCTCAATTGTCTATTTTTGAAAAAGCATTAACAGAGCCAAACAATCGTCCAGTGCAACCTTTGAATGCACGTGTGATTGTTGATTGAGCGGTCTTGATGCAGTCCTTTCTTGTGTTTTTAGAAAGGCATTAGTAGACTGTGATTATGGTTACATGGGTGTTGTATGCGGCATTCTTAAATTGATAGCCAATATTTATTAAGAATATAACTTAAGAAGAGTGGAGAGTTTCATGCTACGTGGAAGTATGGTGGCTTTGATCACCCCAATGACGGATGATGGAAGTATTGATGAGGCTGTGCTAGAAGCCTTGGTTGATTTTCATTTACAAAATCAGACAGATGTTATTGTTGCAATGGGAACGACAGGAGAGTCGGCAACCTTGTCACATAAAGAACATCGTCATGTTGTTAAACGTGTTGTCGAATTAGTCAATGGCAAGATTCCTGTGATGGCGGGGACAGGCTCGAATAATACCGCAGAAGCATTGGATTTAACCGCTGCTGCAAAAGAGGATGGGGCGGATGCTTGTTTATTGGTAACTCCTTACTATAATAAACCTATGCAAGAAGGTCTTTATCAGCATTATAAATTAATTGCTGAAAAAGTGGCAATACCCCAAGTATTGTATAATGTGCCAGGTCGTACCGCCTGTGATTTGCTCCCTGAAACAACTGCGCGCTTGGCAGATATTGAAAATATTGTTGCTATTAAAGAAGCAACGGGTGATTTAAATAGAGCAAAACAGACCTTGGAACTTTGCGGTGATCGCCTAGATGTATTTAGTGGTGATGATGCAACAGCTATTGAGCTAATGCTAATGGGTGGAAAAGGTAATATCTCAGTAACCGCAAACCTTGCACCACAGGCTATGCACGAACTGTGCGCAGCAGCTTTGGCAGGTGATCGTGCTAAAGCAGAAGCCATCAACGCACCCTTGGCGGGTTTGCACAAGAAGTTGTTTTTACAGTCCAGTCCTATCCCTGCTAAATGGGCGATGCATAAAATGGGCTTTGGTGGTAAAGGAATTCGTTTGCCACTAACGGTATTTGCAGATAAATATCATGCGGAATTATTAGAAGCAATGAAGGCTGCGGGTATCGAAGTATAACTTTCTCTCTTTTGAATTGGTAAGGCTTAATTAATATGAAAAAAGTGATTATTATTGGCTCACTATTGTTTTTATCAACAGGCTGTTCAACAGTGGATGGTCTTATGGATACCACGAATGGTATTAATTATAAGAATAGCAATTCAATTAAGACATTGGAGTTTCCACCTGATTTAACCGCTCCACAATTTGATGCTGCATTTGCTTTACCCGTATCGGGTAGTGTTAGTGCATCGACAGTCAATCAGCACAGAGCCGATCGTTACTCAGGTAGTGAGGTTAATGTTTTACCTGCATCGGCTGATATGCGCATGGGTAGTAGCGGAACCGTTCGTTGGTTGGAGGTGGATGCCTCGGCAAACAGCGTGTGGTCAAAGATCCGTGATTTTTGGCGTTCGCTTGGTGTCAATGTCGTTAAAGATGAACCACGCATTGGTATTATGGTAACTGAATGGGCGGAAAATAGGGCAGGATTACCGAAAGACTGGTTGCGTCAGGCGTTGGGTAGTATGTTGCAAGGAACCTTCGATGCAGGGCAGAGAGATCAATATAGAGTGCGTGTGGAAAAAACGAGAGCGAATAAAACACGTATTTATTTGACGCACAAAGGATCAGAAAAAATTGTGACGGAGACAGGTGTTGGTTGGGAATTACGTCCACCTAAACATGAGCTGGAAGCAGAAATGTTAAATCGCTTGCAAGCATTTTTACAAGGTGATCAATACAGCGCGACTAAAAATGTCAATAAATCTGATGCGGCTCAAACAAATAGTTTGGTGACACTAATAACAGAAGATGCTAATCCTATTTTACAGGTCCATGAAAGTTACAAAAAAGCATGGGCACGTACAGGTGTCATGTTAGAACGCATGGGGTTAAATGTAGAGTCACGCAAGCAATCACAAGGTATTTATGGAGTCGTCTATAGTGGTGATGAAGCAGTGGCAAATACGGGCGGTTTTTTCTCACGTCTATTCCAAGGCAAGCGCACCTTCTTGACTAAAGGCGATGAATACCAAATCCATATAAGAGATGCGGGTCGATTAGCTGAAGTCAGAGTGATGG
>DRMS01000114.1 GCA_011322515.1 Leucothrix mucor | reverse complement strand
GTCCTTCTACTTATAGCTAGGATACGCCGCGTCCTATCGTATATTTTACACCAACTATCTTTATAGTTTATTACTTCTATTAGTTCTTCAATAGATAATAAATGCTACTGATCATTATATGGAGAATTAGTTAATGGAAAATAACACTAACCAAAAAACTCAGCTGTTCCTTATCGCAATTAGTTTAATTGTTACCCTATTGATTCCCTCTGCTTTGTATGCTTATGAAGCACCCTATAATGCCCCAGCCTTTCGTGACGCACTAAAAAAATCGAAACTACAATTTCCAAATAAAAAGCAAATAGATTTTGGTCACTTCAGGGGTGTGGCAAGATCTAATTTCTATTTAACAAAAGGGCGTTATATGACGTTTAAATCCAGAAAAAGGCATAAAAGAGTTGTTGTACGCTCCGAATTACGCTTTGGTCCTTATGGTTGGAAAGTGAACTCAAAAAGATCAAAATTAATCAAGGCAGAATTTGCTTTAGATAAACCCCGTAGCATCAAGCAAATTACAATTTTGCAAATTCATGCCGAGAAACCAAGTGTACCTCCATTACGCGTGGTGTGGTTGAAAAGACATAAAAGTCGTGACGATCATCTTTGGGCAATTGTTAGGCCAAGTCCTTATCATAAAAAAATACATTATGTAGATTTAGGTAAGCGCCCAAATAATGGTTTTACTCGCGTGAGTGTTAGTGTAAAAAATAATCGCATGAAAATATGGGTGAATAAAAGACTCAGAATAACGCAATCTTTAAAGCGTTGGAAAGGAACAATAAATTATTATAAAGCAGGGATTTATCTTAGTGGTAAAAAAGATGTCGGTATGGCGACTGTGCATTTTCGTTTGCTGGAGCATAAGGGTTAGGAACGTACACGGAATAACTTCCCGAAGTTCTAACGCAGAATTTTTATTTCAGATTGGATGGATTGGATGAACTCATGAGGCGCATAGTTACTCTACGCAAGGAATGAGATCATCCAAGCTGGGATAAAAAGGCAAGTTAGAGATCGGGACGTTGTTTCGTGCATGTTCCTTAATCATTAAACTTCTACCATGCGTCATTTTTATCCTTAATAGCCAATTGAATTTCCGTTGTAATCTGTTGGTAGATATTCAGATTACAGGAGAATTTTAATGAGTAACAAAATATCAGCTAACGCTAGTTTATCGTTAATAGCACTTGTTTTTTTTGTGCTATTTTTATCACCAATGACCGTTTTTGCTTACGATCCTCCGTATAATAATCCTGTTTTTCAAAATGTTTTGGGAAAAGCTAAACTACAGTTTCCCACTGATAAAATTCGTATCGGTTATGGTCGTTTTGATGGTAGGGCTAAATCCTATTTTTACCTAGAAAAAGGGCGTTATATGACCTTTAAGGTGAATAAACAGCAGGGTGGTTCAATCGTACGAGCTGAGTTGCGCTTAGGACCAACTGATTGGCAGGTTGATACACGAACTCCCAAAATCTTAAATGCTGAGCTTCATTTATCCAGCCCGAATGGCTTAAACCAAATTACACTACTACAAATTCATGCAGTTGACCCAAGCTATCCGCCCTTGCGTATCACATGGTTAAAAAGTCATAGAGGTGTTAAAGATCATGTCTGGGCTATTCTTAGACCAAGTCCTTATCGTCGTGATATTCGCTATGTTGATTTAGGCAAGCGCCACGGGAAAAAATTTACTCGTTACACCATTAAGGTGGTGAATGAAACGTTGCAAGTGTGGGCAGAACGGAAGCTTGAAGTAACACAGTCTTTGAGCAATTGGAAAGGTACGAATAACTACTTTAAAGCAGGTGTTTATCTCAGTGGAAAAGGTGATGGTGGCTTGGCTAAGGTACGTTTTCGTGTGTTGGAATATCATTAAGGCTACTCTAGGAAAATAAATATGAAAATAGCTTGATGAGCTTTTTCATAGGCAAGGCTTAGGGCGCAGGTAAAATGCTCGCTCCCTTGCCAAGCCCCTATCAGAAGCCATAGAGAGGGGAATCTTCATATAATGCTTTTACCCCAAGGGCATTTTCTACAGGCAAGTAGCTAGTGAATCCTAACAATGGCTACCAGTTTAAGGCGAGACAGTTCATGTTTCTGCTATTCACCCGCACCCTTCGACAAGCTCAGGAAGCGGTGTCCTGAGTCTACGGAAGGGCTAGTTCCTTCCCTGAGCTTGTCGAAGGGTGCGGGTTATTTGCCATGACGTTACTTGTCCCGCCTTAAGTTGGTAGCCATTTACTTGGTATATTTTTTCTGTCTTCATGTTTAATACCCACGAGAACGTACAACGGTTTCAGGTATTTTACCTGTTTCAAAGTATTGTCGTAAATTATGAACTACTAGCTTCGATGCTGTCCGTATATTTGTCGGTGCAGAAATATGCGGTAATATTGTTATACTTGGGGACTTCCATAAATCACTATTTTTAGGCAAAGGTTCCGTATTAAAGACATCTAAAACAGCATGTTTTAGATGTCTGCTATTTAAATGCTTTAATAGAGCTTTATCATCAACTATCTCTCCACGCGAGAAGTTAATTAAGGAGGCTCTATGTGGAAGTAAACCTAAATTTTCATAACTTAATAAACTATCTGTTTCATCTGTTAAAGGTAGTAAACAAATAAGAATATCTGTTTGTTTTAGCATTTCTTCTAAACCCGTTGCTCCAGAAAAACACTTAACTCCCTGTATATTAGCTTGATTTTTGCTCCAGCCGTAAGTATTAAAACCATTGAGAAAAAGCTTTTCAGCTGATGCTCTACCCAAGTTACCTAACCCCAAAATACCAACATTACGCTCTTTAGGTTCTATTAATTCATTCTGTTGCCATATTTTGTTCTTCTGCTGAAGACGGTATTTGGGCATATCCCGATGTAAATAAAAAGTCCAGGCCAAAACTGCTTCAGCCATTGTGGATGATAAATTAGGGTCTACCATTCGAACAATACCAAACTCAGCTTGTGGTAACTCTGTTAATAATCTTTCTACACCCGCCCATAAGCTTTGCACCCATAGTAAATTTTTAAGTTCTAATAGCTCCTTTGGGTCAGGGTTAGCTACAATTGCAACTTTTATATCCAATTTTTGTTCATGGGTTAAATCCTCATAAGGAATAATTGTAATATTTGTCAGTAATGGATTAATTTTATTTAACCAAGCTTCTTTGTTTTTGCTAGATATTTGTCCAACAAAGGTAGTAATTTCTTTCATGACTTATAAACCATATTAAAATTAGTGAAATTTTTAGGCTCTTTTGCCATTTTCGTGGCAGATATAGATATTCATTTATTAAATTTCCGCACCCTTCGACTCCGCTCAGGGAGCTGTACCCTGAGCGGAGTCGAAGGGTGCAATTATTTATGTGAAAAACTATAGACCTTTTAAGGCTATCAACTTAAGGCGGGATCAGTAAAGATTATTTGCTATGATTTTACCTATCCCGCCTTAAGTTGATAGCTGATTGTTTTAATATTTTTTATTCAGAAAAAATGTTTATTTAAATTCAGGATGGATTCATTTTAAAGCAAAGATGATAGGTAACAATATGTCATCAGGCGTTTATACACTTTATCTGCTGATAAACGGTCTGTATTTATTTTGTCTAAAAAATCGCGTACAATAAGCAGTTATCGGGAAGGTGGATGGACTAAGCTCAATCGTTATAACACTAGTTTTTAGCGTGTTGAAGTGATTCCATCTACGTTTCTCAAGAGCTTTCAATTATAAAAAAAGGAAATAAGGCTAATAAATGTTCGAATTTATCATTGCGGGGGGGATATTAATAATCCCCATTATTCTCATCTCCATTCTTGCTATGGCAATTATTTCTGCGCTGTTTATTTCTCTCAGTGAGAAAAAGGTGATCCCTGATGGCACTACAAATATTGCACGTAAACTTGCATTATCAGGACGCACAACACCAGCGCAAATCAATAAGCTTAGAGAAGATTCTTTATTAGGACGCGTACTGGCAACAGGGCTTGAAAATGCGCATTTACCGCGTCATGTATTGAAAGAAAGTATTGAAGAAACAGGTCGTCATGTGATTCATGCCATGGATAAGTATATGACGACCTTGGGGACGATTGCAGCAATAGCTCCATTACTTGGCTTGCTTGGAACGGTTGTTGGTATGATTAATGTTTTCAGCGTGATTACCAGTCAGGGAGTGGGCAGTCCAACAGAGCTGGCAGGTGGTATATCACAAGCATTGATTACGACAGCGGCGGGAATTTCTGTTGCAGTACCTGCGCTAATTTTTCATCGTTATTTTCGTAGCAAGATCAATGACTATGCGATAGAGATGGAAAAAGAAACTATGAAGCTGATCGATACCATTAATCGCAAAGGCTCTAATCCACCTGCATCAAGTGCCGCTCCTGCTCCTAGTGCGGCAGTTCAAGCCGCCAAGCAAAGGCTAATGGAACAGCAACAGGCTAATGCCAGACAACAACGCGCTAAAGGTAATCTGGTATGAACTTCCGACAGCATGTTATAGATGATGTTGAGGTTAGTTTAACGCCATTGATTGATGTTGTATTTTTGTTGTTGATTTTTTTTATGATCACAACCACCTTCGATCGGGATGCTAAGATTAAAATCGACTTGCCGACAACACAAAGTGCAGTACCTGAATCACAGCCTGATACTTTAGAGTTACTGATTGATAGCCAAGGGCGCTATTATGTTGATGGTCTGGAGGTATTAAACAATAAGCCTGAGACTTTATTTAGAGCGATGAGTCAGGCGCTGGATAAACGTGGGAATAATCCACCTTTAGTGATTAGCGCAGATGCTCATGCTAATTACCAAGCGGTTGTAACTGCAATGGATATTGCTGGGCGCTTGGGGTTGACGAATTTCTCTATGGCTACAACACAGTCAAAACGTAAGAAGTGATGTAAAGTTTGACCTGGGAACGCTGGCGTTCCCATTATTTATTATTCAAAGGACTGAATGTCTAAATCCAATACACCACCAGCGCATTCTGTTGCTGATAAAATCACTGATGGTTTTGCGATCTATAAACGCTTGGCAGGCTATGCCTTAGCGTATCGGTTGTTTTTGCTTTTTGCTTTTGTCGGTCTGCTAATTAATGCGGCAACTCAACCCTTATTTGCCGCGTATCTTAAGCCTTTGCTTGACGGTACGTTTATGGACAAGGATCCAGAGATTATTTTCTGGGCTCCTTTTGCGCTGTTATTTATCTTTTTACTACGCGGTATTTCTGGCTTTATTTCTGGTTATTTTCTCTCATTAGTAGGGCGCAATGTCGTTACTAAAATTCGTAGCCAGTTGTTTGATCGCTTCTTAAATCTCCCACTAAGTTATTATGATAAAAATAACTCTGGGCAACTAATAACCTTATTGATTTTTCAAGTTGAGCAGCTCGCAGAGGCGGCAACTAAAGGGCTTAAAGTTCTGATTCAGGATATAGCCACCATTATTGGTCTATTGGCGTGGATGCTTTATTTAAGCTGGGAGCTAACCATCGTTGTTTTGCTTACAGGTCCTTTTATTGCTTTTATTATTTCCTATGTTGCAAAGCGTTTTAGACGCTTTAGCCGCCAGATTCAAGATTCTGTGGGTGATGTTACGCAAATTAGCAGTGAAGCCATTTCTGCACCGCAAGACATTCGCATTTTTGACGGGATGGCAGATGAGAAGCAGCGTTTTGAGGTGGTTAATGAGCAGAATCGACGCTCTTTTATGAAGCGCACCGTGACTGAGTTGCTCAGCATGCCTATTGTGCATTTTATTGTTGCTATTGCGCTGTCCATTATTATTTATATATCCACTAACGATGGCCTAATCGAACGCTTTACACCAGGAACGTTTATGTCCTTTATGTCGGCAATGATGTTATTGCTTGACCCTGTTAAACGGCTCACTAAAGTTAATTCGATCTTACAAAGTGGTATTGCAGCGGGTGAAAATATTTTTGCCTTGCTGGATGAAGAAAAAGAAAAAGATACTGGAATGCAAACTCTTGATATAGTCAAAGGAAAAATAGCTTTTCAGCAAGTAAAATTTCGCTATGATGCTGATGGAAAAGATATTATCAATGGTATTAATTTTACCGTTGACGCTGGGCAGAAAATTGCACTAGTGGGTAAATCAGGTAGTGGAAAAACGACATTAGTCAATATGTTGCCGCGTTTTTATAATTATTATGCAGGTGAAATATTGCTGGATGATATTGCCATAACCGATCTTAAACTCAATAATTTAAGACAGCAGTTTGCCTATGTTGGACAGGATATTACGCTGTTTAATGGCACGGTAAAAAATAATATAGCCTATGGCAAAATGCGTCATGCATCCGATGATAAGATTCGACAAGCAGCTATTGCAGCACATGCATTAGAATTTATTGAGGCACTGCCAAATGGTTTTGATACACCCGTTGGTGAAAATGGAATATTGCTCTCAGGAGGGCAAAAACAGCGTATTGCAATCGCGCGTGCTATATTAGCCGATGCACCCATACTCATTTTAGATGAAGCAACCTCGGCGCTGGATACACAATCAGAAAAAGCAATTCAATCAGCTCTAGAAATTTTACTGCAAGGGCGCACAACCTTTATGATAGCGCACCGCTTATCAACCATTGAATCAGCTGATAAAATAGTAGTCATGGAGCAGGGGGAAATCATTGAAATGGGAACACATAAAGAGCTTTTAACCAAAGGTGCAGCTTATGCTGATTTGCATCAAATACAGCTCGCTGACAAATTGGAATAGTCAAAATTATGCATCATCTACACACATCTTCATTGCAACGTACGCTAGAAAATATTTGGTACAAAAATGGCAAAGGAAAATGGTTTTTACTGCCTTTTACGCTACTTTATTGCCTTTTGAATCTAATCCAGCACTGGAAACTAACGCGTAGGCGTTCAAAAATAGATATTCCTGTGATTATTGTTGGTAATATTTCTATTGGTGGTACGGGTAAAACCCCAGCAGTTATTTATCTAATAAAACGTCTTAAAAAAGCGGGCTATAAGCCAGCCGTTATCACACGTGGTTACGGCGGGAAATCGACAAAATGGCCACGATTAGTCACCGCGCAAAGTGATCCTAAGCAGGTTGGTGATGAAGCGGTATTAATTGCAAAGCGTGCAGCTGTGCCTGTGGTTGCAGGACCTGAGCGCACGGTGGATATTCGATATCTGCGCTCTAAATATGATTGCGATGTTATTATCTCAGATGATGGTTTACAGCATTATTGCTTGCATCGTGATATTGAAATTGTATTGATCAATGCGCAGCGAGAACTGGGAAATGGTTGGTGTCTTCCCGCAGGACCATTACGAGAGAATGCACATCGTTTAAAGAATGTTGACTTTGTGTTGTATAACGATGGCTTTGAACAAAAAAACTCTAAAATATCAGCATTTTCTCAGCGATATCAACTATCGTCTGTTTTTTCAATGCAATTATCGGGAGATACCCTTTATTCGTTATTTTTTAACGAAAAATCAATGAATTTAAGTGACTTACTAGAAGAGCCTATACATGCGGTGACGGGTATAGCTCATCCTGACAGATTTTATAAAACATTGGAAAAACATGGGCTTAATCTAACAAAACATAGTTTTCCTGATCATTATGACTTTAAGCCAAAAGATCTTGAATTTTATGATGATAAGATCATTATTATGACGGAGAAAGATGCGGTAAAATGCAGTGAGTTTGCACATAGGAATTGCTGGTTTTTACCCGTGGAAGCGCAAATGGAAGACAAGTTTGATGACTTGTTATTGGATAAATTAGAAAAGCTATCAGTTTAAGGCGAGACAGTAAGGTTTTTCAGTTTAGCTTCTCTGTACAGGATAAACAATTCTAAGTTTTTGATTTTTAATTGTGTCTAAAAAAGAGAGTCTATTAAATATCAATATGTTGCGTATTAGTTAGAAAGAATGTCCTGTACAGAAGTTTAGCTTTAAATTAATAGTCATTAAAATAGGTTTTAAAATGGATAAAAAATTACTCGACATACTGGTTTGCCCCATCACTAAAGGATCGTTGAAATATGATAAAAAAGCACAAGAATTAATCTCTAAATCTGCGCGTTTGGCATATCCCGTACGTGATGGTATTCCCGTTATGCTGGAAGAAGAAGCACGGGAGTTAAGCTCAGAAGAAGTCGAAAATTTAAGTCGTTAGGTGGATATGCAAAATACTGTTTTAGTGATTCCTTCACGCTTCGGGTCAACCCGTTTGCCAGGAAAGCCACTGCGTTTGATTGCAGGAAAGCCAATGATTCAGCATGTTTACGAACGAGCGCTTGAATCAGACTTTAAAACCATTATTGTCGCAACGGAAGACCAGAAAATACAATCCTGCTGTGAGGGTTTTGGTGCCACAGTTTGTATGACCTCAAATCAGCATGAAACAGGTAGTGATCGTTTGGCAGAGGTGGCGCAAATTTATGGTTGGTCAGATGACACAATTGTCGTCAATCTACAGGGTGATGAGCCGCTGACACCCATTGCTAATCTCTATCAAGTAGCAACTAATTTGGCGAATAATCCTGAAGCATCAATGGCTACCTTAGCAACGCCAATACTTGATGCAAAGCAGATAACAGACCCCAATGTTGTAAAAGTTGTAATGGATAAAGAGGGGTTGGCACTCTATTTTAGCCGTGCTCCGATTCCATTTCAGCGTGATGCAGGGGAGTTTGATAGAAGCGATTATGCGTTGCGTCATATTGGGCTCTATGCTTATCGGGTTTCTTACCTCAAAGCCTTCGCAACCAGAGAAAGCTGTCCGTTAGAAAATTTGGAAAAACTAGAGCAATTACGCGCTATGTGGCATGGTGATCGGCTTCATGTGGAAATTGCAAAAGAAGTTCCAGGGCATGGTGTGGATACAGAGGAGGATTTGATAGCGGTTGAGAGACTCATGCTGAGCAACCTTTCAGAATAAACATAGCAATCCCTCGTTAAGGAGGGCTAAAGAAATCAAGTTACCCTCTTGCTTGTAGCCAATAAGCGGGGCACACAATCCTTTTATCTTTTATTGACTTTTATCCCTGATTGAATGATCTCACGCGTTGTGTAGAATAACCATGTGGCTGTTAAAGCTCTGCCAAATCTTAAAATAATCCAATCAGAAATAAAATATCTGCCCAATAGGATAACTTGATTTCTTTAAAGTCACCCAAGGTGATAGCCAAACTCTGAAATAAGGTGATGAAATGAAAACAAAGATAAAGGATAAGCACAATAAGCCTTTTCCATGGCAACTTGGTATTTTTCCCTTGTTAGAGTTTATTTTTTTTCTATTAGCCTATTTAAGCAATCATTATTTTTCCTCTTTAGCTTTCATCTTCTTGGCGAGTATTCTATTAAGTTTCAGCATTCATATATTCTTCCATGAATGTGTGCATGCGCGAAAAAAATACCCTAGCTCAATCAATATTTTCTTTAGCTTATTTTTAGGCATGCCCTTTGACGGCTATCGTGTTCATCACCTTAATCATCATACTTATAGCAATGGGTTAAATGATTTTTCATCAACATGGTGTTTCTCTAAGGGAAAAAAAATGGCGCGTTCTGCTTGGGGGTATTGCTTCGGCTGGTTAAAGCAAGTTGTAATACTGATTCATTCACCGAACCCTTTTGATGCAACTTGGGGGGATCTAGAGCAAATTAAAGTCAGTATTAAACCACAAAAAATTGCCCTATTTTTATTTGTACTTACCTTGGCTTTTATTGATCTAAAAGCCTTTACGCTCTACTTTGTGTTGGTCTATTTTGGCTGGGTTTTTACATCGCTATATAACTATGGTCAACACCCACCAATTGAAGCAGAGCTTGTTTGCACCTATTCAAACAGAGTCTTTAACACGCTGTTTTTTAATAATGGCTTACACTGGGAGCATCATGATAAGCCATGGTTAAGTTGGAGTCAGATAGAGTTGGATGCCAAAAGTCCACGCATTCAATATGCTCATTTGATTAATCCTTTTTTTGAGAAAAGCCATGACCGACAAAATACCACCGACAAGTGATAATAAAGAGACTAAAAGCCGTCCTGTAATTTCTGCACTACTTAATATTGGGAAGGTGTTACTTCTTATTTTAGGTGTTATAGCGGGTATTCTTGCTCTTGCTTTAGTTGCTCTTTTTCTTACTTGCTCCGCTTAGGAACGTGCACGAAACAACTTCCCGATCTCTAACTTGCCTTTTTATCCCAGATTGAGATGATTCAAGCAGGAGCAAAAGGGCAGGTAAGATTGGTAAAATCATTGCTTGGAGCTTCCTTAAGTAGGTGGCATTAAATTAGAGTCACCTATGATCAAGTGTTGTTTTACAGCCTTTATACTGTATGGCATAAGTACTAGCACGGCGCTTTACTTTCTTAGCTGTCTTCATTAACCAAGCTTTTTTACGATAACTTCTACGACTATAAGCGCCCCAACCTTCATGGTAATTTAGATATTGATGCTGAGCATTAGTACGGGATATTTTATTAATTTGATTGGTTTTATTAATAAACCACCCCATAAAATCAATCGAGTCAGCAAAGTCACTACGACTGGCTAGTAGATTATTAGTGTCTGTTTTATAATCATCCCATGTGAGATCAAGTGCTTG
>DRMS01000113.1 GCA_011322515.1 Leucothrix mucor | reverse complement strand
CGTTGGCGTGAAATTAAAAAGGCATTCTCAAAGTCTATTCCAAAAAATGAATACCGTTCTAAAAATAAGAATATCGCGTAATGAACGTGGCATATGGCAATATCGATTTTGGGAACACACAATCTGTGATGAATTAGATTATCAACAGCATATGGATTATTGTCATTTTAACCCTGTAACACACGGTTTTGTAAATAAGGTAGAACAATGGTCTGATTCAACCTTTCATTTCTTGGTCAAAAAAGGTGTTTATTCCAAAGATTGGGGTAGCTGATATTGTTTTGAATTCAAATCAAAAAGATTAAAACGTTTATACCGTCGGCTGGCGATGCGCGGATAGATTAGTGTTGAATTTTAGCTTTGTGAAATGCGTATCTTAGCCGACCTACCGCGCTATTAAAGTGTAGGAGTGAAAAATCTAGAGAATAAGCTTGCAGTGCCTACTTTAAGGAGACAAAATGCCGTTAAAAATATTTTTATTATATCTAATCTGTTCAACAGCTGGATATGCAACTTCATTCAGACAAGTAACACTAGCTAATTTAATCGACAACTCAGACCATATAATTGTTGCAAAAATTATTAAGATTGACACTCGCAATATTGAAGTAATAAACCCTTATACAAGACTAAAACAGAAAAAAGATCAAATACGTTTGCATATTAAAATTATTGAAATAATTCAATCAACACAAAGTAACAACATTAATGATATTTTAGTTGTAGGTTTGAGTGTTTATAGAAATACATCGGTAGAAGTGATGAAGGAGTTACATTTAGGATCAACTCGTATCTTTTTTCTAAAAGGACATAAATTTCAATATACATTTCCAGCATATTTTATGAAAAGTATCGCAGAAAAGGAAAATGTAATGATATATTTAAATGAAAGAATGTTTTCAGCTTGTATTATTTTAGGTTGTTAACTTTCTCTAGTTCCCACGCTCTACAGGCTGTGAAAGTATTCTTCCCTACCGCGCTCATACTATTTTAGTTGCCAAAGTACTTGGATAAACTATCTAAATCACCTGTAATATAAATGTTAAAATTTGTACTTCGTAGAATGCTCGATATGCATTCCCACGCTGGAGCGGTGGGAACGAGGGTAACGCTATGGATTAACAGGCTATCCCGTTTTAAGTTGGCAGCCTAATAAACGGCATTCTCACCATTAGGTCGCGTGCGATACAAGCGCATTAGCCACATATACTGCGCTGGATTCTGCTTAATTAATCTTTCTAATTGTTGATTCAGCTTTAGCGCATTTTCGTGATTATTTTTACGGGGATAGTCCTCAATAGCGGGTGCAATAATGATTTTGTATGTTGAGGTTTTCTGATCATAATAAGAAAAACAAGGAAAACTAACCGCCTTTCCTAATTTAGCAATGCGTGCGGGTGTGGTTAGTGTGGCTTTGTTTAGACCAAAAAAAGGCACAAATACCGCATTGTCTCTGCCAAGATCTTCATCGGGTAAAAATATTAGGAGTTGTTTGGGGACTAATTCACGGATTAGTTTGCGCAGTCCTTGTTCTCTTGAAACAACAAATTTCACATAACGGCAACGACTTTTGGCAATTAGCCAGTCCATTACTGGGTTTTTAGCACTTTTATAAGAGCCGTAGCAATCATAATGAAAGCTTAATCCAATGGGGGCAAATTCTAGCATCACGCTATGCGCTAGCAAAATCATGATGCTTTGATTGTTTTTAATTGCCTGATCAATATGTTCTTGCCCTTCTATTTGCACTAGTTTTTTTAAGCGTTGCTTGGAGGCAAACAGAAGTAGGCTATAGTCTATTAAGGCACAGCCATACCATTGTAAATGTTGCTTGGCGAGTTGTTGTTGAGCGTGTTTATCTAGCTCAGGGAAGGCTATTTTAATATTGCTTAATACAATATTGCGTCGTTTTTTGTTTTTCGTGTAGGTCAGTTTACCAATGCTACGACCCAAATAATGCCTCAGCGTTTGAGGCATTATTGAAACTAAAAAGACAATGCTAAGCGCTATCCAAGTGAGCCAAAATTGTGGATGCAGCAAAGATAATGTAAAAGGAAAGCCACATTGCTTGCTAGCTGCGTTGCTGCTGTCCACTTTCGCCTCGATAGTCATAATTTACGCTTAGGGATCGAAGTTGAGCTTCAAACCATGTGGCGGCTTCTTCAACTTTATTGCGCTGTCCTTTTAGACCAAAATCAATTAACCAGCCTTGTTTTGCACCACTGGGCAAGCTGGATAATCCGACTCCTGGAAAGCTATCTAGTAGATTTTTCATGGTTGACATCAAATCACTTTCACCCACTTCATGTAAATCCCAGCGTACTTCAATATCAGGGTTACTGCTAAATAGGTGCTGGTATTTTGTATCAAGCACCCATTGAATCATTGGTTTAGCCATGCTCGGAAAGCCTGGTACAAAGTGATGATCAGCAACGCTAAAACCAGGCATTTTATTCACAGGATTAGGAATAATCTCTGCTTTTTCAGGAAAGTCGCCCATTATAATACGATCAGGATAGGCTTTTTCACCATAAACACCTTCAATAAGTGCTTGTGCTTCAGGATGACGTACAATGGCTTGTCTGCTTGCAACGGCTGCACACTCTCTGGTTAAATCGTCAGGTGTTGCGCCAATGCCACCACAGCTAAACACAACATCAGTGGTTGCCATTGTTTTGCGGAATAAGTTGATGAGCTCCTCCCTATCATCACCAATTAAATGCATCCAGCTAAGCTTCATGCCGCGTTTTTCAAGCATATCAATCACTGCTTGCATATGCTTATCTTCGCGCGATGCGTTTAATAGTTCATCCCCAATTAAAATCAAACCAATTTTTTGCTTGATTTTTTTTCTTGAATTATACCCTTGTTTCATAAGTCGGCCCCTTTTGCTTTTGCCCGTTTTTGTGTTGATTTATTGCGCTTCTCTGTTACTGAGTGCTCCCAATGAAGAGAGGTTTCGGCCCAGCCCTGAGTATGTTGTTGAATAATGTCACTTAGCGCACGAATGTGATCTTGTTGATGATTTAATGCAGCTATATAACGGTAAGTTTCACCCCCTGCCTGTAGAAAAGTGTCGCTATTGTCTATTTTTATCTCTTCCAAGGTTTCCAAGCAATCGGCAGGAAATCCTGGGCAGAGTACATCAATATGTTTTATTCCTTTTGTGGGTAGCTCCTCTAGTGTTTTATCAGTATAGGGTTTAATCCATTCTGCCTTGCCAAAGCGTGATTGGAAGGTCACTACATACTGATCTTGTTTTAACTCTAATTTTTCAGCCAATAAACGTGCTGTTTTTTGGCAGTGACAAAAATAAGGATCGCCAAGATTAAGGTTTCTTTTTGGCAAGCCATGAAATGACATTAATAGGACTTGCCCACGTTGATGCTGCTCCCAATGCGTTTTAACACTGGCAGCAAGTGCATTAATGTAAGACGAGTGATCATGATAACTGCTTACAAAACGCATCTCGGGTAACCAGCGCCAGCGGCTTAATACGCGATTAACTTCATCGTAAGTTGTTGCGGTTGTGGTCGCTGAGTATTGCGGGTAAAGTGGCAATACCAATAAACGCCGTACCCCTTGCTTTTTTAATTGCTCTAATCCCGACTCGATACTGGGCTTGCCATAACGCATTGCTAGCTCAACAATAACCTTGCCCTTAAATCGGCTTTTCATTTCTTGTTGCACTGCGCTACGTTGCTTATTACTAAAAATCAGCAAGGGTGACCCCTCTTTTGTCCAGACAGATTGATACATCTTGGCGCTTTTAGCAGGACGGCGGGGTAATATGAATGTATATAAAATAGGCATCCAAATCAAGCGTGGAATTTCAACAACGCGCGGATCAGATAAAAATTGTTTTAGGTAACGCCTTACAGCAGACGTTGTTGCTGCCTCTGGTGTCCCTAAGTTAACCAATAAAACGCCTGTTGCCTCCTCTTTACCATGAAAAAATCCATTCTCACCTCTATATCGCCTCATTATTCCTCTCGAATTTATTCAGTAATTTTGTCAATATTATCGCTTATTAGGTACAATCGCTTGAATAAAAATCAATCATAATGGTATTAATATAGTCTATTAGAGTCATAAAGTCATATAAAGTTGTAGATTTTATGTAGATGGGATTATAATAATCTGTTCGATAATCAATTTTTATCGTCTATTCAAGAAGCGAATAAGCAATTCTTTCAACTCATTATATTGTATTTTCAACTTCTCTATTAAATTTAACAAATGGTAATAAAATGGCAAGAGTAACTGTCGAAGACTGTCTTGAGCATATTGACACAAACTATCTGCTCGTATTGAAAGCCTCTAAACGCGCACGCGCATTAGAGCAAGGAGCACAAGCTTTAGTAGACGAAGAGGGGGATAAACCAACCGTCATTGCGCTACGTGAACTTGCTGAAAATATCACGCCAGAATCGGTTGCAGCAAAAAAAGCAGAAGATGCACTTAATGAAGTACCAACAGAGCAGACCGAAGAAACAGCACAAGAAGAGGTTAAAAGTCCATCACTATTTCGATAGATCTATAGCATTATGCAAGAACCTTACATCCCCTATTTTTTTGACTTAGCCTCTCCTGTTGATAGCAAAAAAACCTCAGCCAAGGCGCTAAGGATTTTTCATCTATGTGATGTAGTGGAAGGCTATTTATCCATACAAGACACCCGCCGAGTTTATGATGCTTATTTGTTTGCCGCAGAGGCACATAATGGCATTACACGAAAATCAGGTGAAGCGTATATCTTTCATCCATTAACCGTTGCCTATATTCTTGCGGACATGCATATGGATGCGGATACGATTTGTGCGGCATTATTGCACGATGTCATTGAAGATACTGAGCATACTAAACAAGAAATTATCCAACGCTTTGGTCAAGTAACGGCTGATTTAGTTGATGGTGTCACTAAACTTGCAGGGGGTGAGTTTACGGATAGAGAAAGTGCTGCGGCTGCTAGTTTCCATAAAATGATGGGAGCGATGACGCAAGATTTTCGTGTTGTACTGATTAAGTTAGCAGATCGTCAGCACAATATTAAAACCCTTGGCGCAATGCCACGTCACAAACAACAACGTATTTCCACTGAAACACTCAATATTCATGCACCCCTCGCACGTCGCATGGGTATGAATGCAATGCGCACCCAACTACAACTCGCCGCGTTTGAACACCTGCATCCTTGGCGTTTTAAAATCTTGCAGAAAATGATGCACGCTTATAAAGCCAAACATGCAGAAGCGCATCTTAACATTCGCAATGAAATTAGTGATGCGCTTAAAAAACATGATATTGATGGCGAATTACCCTCATGGGAAAGAAACCTTTATCGCCTTTATCAACGTATTAAGGCAAAAAAAGGCAAAAAAACCATTAATCAACACGATGAGCCATTACAAATACGCATTCTTGTTAACGATAGAATCAGTTGCTACCGCGCACTTGGCATTATCCATAAGCTCTACCGACCTAAGATAGGCACCTTTAAAGATTTTATTGCGACCCCCAAAGTGTATGGTTTTCAGGCGATAGAAACTAGCGTGATGACGCAAAGCCATCAATTAGTGCGTGTATTGATTCAAAGCCGTCGAATGCATTATATCGCGCAGTATGGGATTACCGCACATTGGCGTTTCCCTGAAATGGAAAAAGACGTTCAGGATATTCAAAAGCACTTAGATCGCTGGCTAATGCAAGTGGAAGATATTCAAAAAACGCAAAGTACGGATGCTGAATTCCTTGCGGATATAAAAGCAGATTTATTTCTCAATGAAATTTATGTATCTACTCCTAAAGGCGATACTAAAATTCTCCCTCGTAACGCCACTCCCATTGACTTTGCCTATGCCATCCATTCTCAAGTCGGGCATCATTGTCTTGGCGCTTATGTCGATGATCAACGAGTGGCACTTAATTCGCGT
>DRMS01000112.1 GCA_011322515.1 Leucothrix mucor | reverse complement strand
GATATTGAGTTTGATGAAACAGGTGGCTCACCGATCAAGAAAATGCCTGAGTTTTATCAAACAAGCTGCCCAAGCTGTGGTAAAGATGCAGTACGTGAAACGGATACGTTTGATACGTTCTTTGAGTCATCATGGTATTACGCACGCTATACAGGTCCTGATAATGATCAATCCATGCTCGATAAACGGGCTGATTACTGGTTACCTGTTGATCAATATATTGGCGGAATCGAACACGCAGTATTGCATTTACTTTATGCGCGTTTTTTCCATAAATTAATGCGCGATGAAGGTCTAGTCTCTTCTAATGAGCCTTTTAGCAAGTTACTAACTCAAGGCATGGTGCTTGCTAATAGCTATTACCGTGAAAATGACAAAGGTGGAAAGGATTGGATTGCACCTGATGATGTTAATGTACAGCTCGACAATAAAGGCAAGGCAATTGGTGCAACATTACGTGCCGATGGTCAGCCTGTGTTATCGGATGGCATGAGTAAAATGTCAAAATCCAAAAATAATGGTGTTGATCCGCAAATGCTGATTGATCAATACGGTGCGGATACATTGCGCCTCTTCTCCATGTTTGCTGCACCACCTGATCAAAGTATGGAGTGGTCAAATACAGGTGTAGAAGGTGCAAATCGCTTCTTGCGTCGTTTATGGCGACAAGTGCATGAGCATATTAAATCAGGTGATGTAGCTGAGTTAGAGGTTGACAATTTAACCGATGAGCAAGCGGCTTTGCGCCGTAAGTTATACCTTACATTACAAAAAGTAAGCGATGATATGATGCGTCGTTTCACTTTCAACACCGCAGTAGCAGCCAATATGGAGCTATTAAATGAAGTCTCCAAGTTTGATAATAAAAGTGATCAAAGTAGAGCGGTTCGACAGGAAATATTCAGCACGGTTTTATTAATGCTTGCTCCAATCGCACCACATATTTGTGAAACACTTTGGAAAGCGTTGGGTAAAACAACATTATTAATTGATGAAAGCTGGCCACAAATTGATACCGCTGCGCTAGTGCAAGAAACTATTGAATTAATGGTGCAGGTCAATGGCAAACTACGTGGCAAAATCAAAGTTGCCGTTGAGGCTAACGATGATGACATTAAACAGCAAGCGCAAGAAAATGAGAATGCGAAACGCTTTATTGAGGATAATCTAGCCGATAAAGCAGTGCGTAAGATTATTATTGTAAAAGGACGTTTGGTTAATATTGTGGTAGCTTAAGAAACTTAACATCCACGCTAATGACAGAATATTTTAGCTGTTAGGAAGTTTGGCTACCAATTTAAGCTGGAACACTCCATAAATTCAAAGGTTTATTAAATCTTCGTTTTTTCGGTTACCAGTTTAAGGCGGGACAGTTCATGTTTCTGCTATTCACCTGCACCCTTCGACAAGCTCAGGAAGCTAGCTTCCTAAGCTTATCGAAGGGTGCGGGTTATTTGCCATGACGTTACTTGTCCCGCCTTAAGTTGGTAGCTACTCTACGCAACGATTAGTAGGATTCAAGCAGGGATAAAAGAGCAAGTAAGACGGGCAAATTCATTGCTTAGAACGTCCTTAGCTAACTACTTCCCAATAAACGGTCATCATTGGATCAAATGCTGTAACCTCTCCCTTTGCAAATTTAATATTTTCAGGTGTGGCCTGCTTTTGCTTAGAACGCTTTAATTCCATTCGTTTATCATTAACCGCAAGTCCATAAAATCCTGCACCATTTAGTGAGAGAAATTTCTCTAATTCTGGCAATGCATTTTCATCTTCAAAAACTTGTGTTATCACTGCAATGGCATTGGCGACATTGAAAATTCCTGCGCAACCACAGGCGCTCTCTTTAGCGTTTGTTAAATGAGGTGCGGAGTCTGTCCCTAAAAAGAATCTTGCATCGCCACTGGTTGCGGCTTGTCTTAATGCGAGTCTATGTGACTCACGCTTGGCTACGGGTAAGCAATAATAATGCGGTTTAATTCCACCAACGAACATGGCATTGCGGTTAATCACTAGATGATGCGGTGTGATGGTCGCTGCGGTATTTTCATTACTGGAAAGCACATAATCGACACCTTCTTTGGTGGTTAAATGCTCAAAAACTATTTTAAGATTTGGAAAGCGCTGTCGAATGGGGATTAGTTTGGTTTCAATAAACACCGCTTCACGGTCAAAAATATCTATATCACTGTCCACCACTTCGCCATGCACTAAAAATGGCATTCCAATCTGCTCCATGACGTCAAGCACAGGGTAAATTTTTTCTAGATCTTTTACACCCGCGTCTGAATTAGTTGTTGCGCCTGCTGGATATAACTTAACAGCCTGTACATCACCACGAATATAACCTAATCGCACATCTTCTGGATCAGTATTTTCTGTCATATACAGTGTCATTAAGGGAGTGAAATAATGATTTTTGGGAAGGTTATCAAGGATTTCTTGACGATATTTATTTGCATCCAGCGTTGTTAGCACAGGTGATGGCAGATTAGGCATAATAATAGCGCGAGCAAAATGTAAACTACTATAAGGTAATACTTTATTCAGCATTTCTCCTGAACGGAGATGCAAATGCCAATCATCTGGCATGGGGATATTTAGAGTGGTTAGCATAGGATGAGGGATATTTATGTGAAACGGCTATCAATTTAAGATGGGGAAAATCTTGCGTAGATCGGGTTAGCTTATCAAGTGTAGCGAGATAACGTAACCCGACTGAATACACAGCAATTGTCCTTTTTCTGTGTATTCAGTGTATTTCGTGATTTAGTCTTTTTAACTTTTGGGTGGCACAGGTGGTGGTTGATGCTCATTAGCTTGTTCTATAAGCACCTTAAACGTTGAGTTTTCTATAGCAGGTTGCCATTCTGCCATTCCAGGACTCCATACAAGTGTTTCGGCGGTGATAACCGCTTCTTGCACCATGCCTTTAATCGT